>NZ_JACCSO010000382.1 GCF_013812955.1 Nannocystis sp.
ACCATGTCCGCCGTCAACGAGCTCGGCATCCGTGCCGAACACGAGCGCGCCATCCGGCGCGGCGCCGGCGGAGCCGAGCTCGACGAGCTGCTGGTGCGCGACACCCGGGCCCACCAGACCACGATCGCCACCGCCGTGGTCGGCAGCGTCATGATCGCCACCGGCATCGCGCTCGTGGTCACCGGCCGCGTCCACAAGCGGAGCCTGACCGCCCAGCCGGCCCTGACCCCGGGCCTCATCGGCGCCCGCCTCGGCCTGCGCTTCTGAGCTCCTGCAGGACTCGCCCCGCGTGCGTGCGTGCGAGCGGCGGCCAGCTCCGCGCTCGCCTTTTTTTGGCAGCGACGGGTATCCTGGCGAGCATGACCGTCCGCGCGCTGCGCCCCACCGATCTCGAGGTCCCGCGCCCGATCTATGTCGTGTGGGAGACGACCCTGCGATGTGACCACGCCTGCGCGCATTGTGGGTCACGCGCCGGTGATGCCCGGCCCGACGAGCTCAGCACCGAGGAGCTGCTGGTCGTCGCCGACAGCCTGATCCGCCTCGGCGCCCGCGAGGTCACGCTCATCGGCGGCGAGGCCTACCTGCGCGGCGACTGCTACCGCCTGATCTCCCACCTGCGCGACGGCGGCATCCGGGTGACGATGCAGACCGGCGGCCGCGGGCTCACGGCCGATCGCTGCGTGCGCCTGAAGGAGGCCGGGCTCGCGGCGATCGGCGTCTCCGTCGACGGCACCGCCGCGGCCCACGACGAGCTGCGCGCCAGCCCCGGCAGTCACGCCGCGGCGATGGCCGGCATCGCCCATGCCCGGGCCGCCGGCCTGATCGTCACCAGCAACACCCAGGTCAACCGCCGCAACATGCACGCGCTGCGGGAGACCGCCGCCGAGCTCAAGACCGCCGGCGTCGCGGTCTGGCGGGCCCAGTTGACCGCGCCGATGGGCCGCGCCGCCGACGAGCCCGACTGGATCCTCCAGCCCTACATGATCCTCGAGGTCATCGACACCCTCGCCGAGATCCAGCGCGAGTGCCTGGCCGAGGCCGAGCTGCGCAAGATCCCCGCCGAGCGGGCGTTTCACGTCCGCCTCGGCAACAACCTCGGCTACTACGGCCCGCACGAGCAGCTCCTGCGCGCCCGTCCGGGCCAGCGCGAGGCCCACTGGCAGAGCTGCGGCGCCGGCAAGTTCGTGATGGGCATCGAGTCCGACGGCACGATCAAGGGCTGCCCCTCCCTGCCCACCGGCCCCTACGCCGGCGGCAACGTCCGCGAGCTCTCGCTCGAGCAGATCTGGGCCCACAGCGACGTCATCGCCTTCACCCGCAATCGCACCCAGGACGAGCTGTGGGGCTTTTGCAAGGGCTGTTACTACGCCGAGGTCTGTCGCGCCGGCTGCTCCTTCACCGCGCACACCACCCTCGGCCGCCGCGGCAACATGCCGTTTTGTTACTACCGCGCCAGCCAGCTGCGCCGCCAGGGCCAGCGCGAGCTGCTCGTCCACAAGGTCCACGCCGCCGGCGACCCTTACGACTTCGGCCGCTTCGAGCTCGCCCTCGAGCCCTGGGACGGGGCCCCCACGCCGCCCCCACGCCCGCGCGCCCGCCTGCCGATCCTGAGCACCTGAATCACTCTACCCCGGGCGCGCGAGATGACCTGTCCAAAAGGTCATGTCGCCAGCGCGCCGGAGCCGTAGAGCGGCTCGGGTCCGGAGGTGCTGTCGGTGTCACCGGTACCGCTCGACCCGTCGGTCCCGGGCACCCCATAATCCGGCTCCCCGGAGGCGCTCGCCGACTCGGTGCTCGGCACCCCGTAGTCCGGCTCCGGGCCGGAGGTCGTCACGGGCACGCCGTACTCGGGCTCCGGCGTGAAGGTCGTGCCGCTCGAGTCCTCGCCGGTCGACGACGACCCGTCGGTGCCGCTACCGCTACCGCTGCCGCCGCCGCTATCGGTGCCGTCCGAGCTGGTCGGGTCCGGGTCCTTGTCAGGACAGCCGCTGAGCATGATGCCCATCAACACCGCGGTCGCAGCCCGGGCCGCGCGCCCCTCGGCGCCGCGATTTTCGGCGCCGCAGTGGGGGCACACCGATTCATTGGACTTGATGTGCTCGGCGCAGGCCGGGCAAGCGATGAGGCGGGTGATCGGCAGCAACGGTGGCGCCATACAGCACGGACTCCAACCCCACCATCGCACGCGGCGCCGCGAGCGGTCAACGCCACATCTCCATCACACCCCTCCATCACGCCCTCCATCGGCCCCCATCACCCCCATCACCCCCATCACCCGCAATGCGGCCAGTGCTTCCGGCTCCAGGCGTGAGCGCTCGGCGATGGCCGCCAGCGCCGTGAACAGCTCGGTCTCCTGCCGCGGCTCGATCGCCTCCGCGCGCAGCAGCAGCTCGAGGGCCCGGCGCGCGGCCGCCTCGTGCGCGTCCGCGTCCCCGCCCGCCGCCTCGCGCTGGATCAGCAGCAGCGCATAGCGACGGATCCGCCACGGCCTGCGCAGCAGCAGCGCCGCCGAGCCCGGGTCGACCCGCAGCAGATGCGGGTGGATGTCCCCGAACTCGGCCTCGAAGTTGGCCCGGGGGTCGGCCTCGTCGTGGCGCGCCTCGTCGGCCGCGCGCCCGCTGATCATCATCGCCAGCGCCTCGCCGGCCCGTTCCACGAGTTCGAGGATGTAGTCGCGCCCGCTCATCCCCTGCTTTTATCAAGGCACCCGGCGCACCTGACCGGCCGCCGTGGCGCACGATCAGCGACCTCATCGGCTTCTTGACGACCTTCGTGCCGATGATCGAGGTCTTCAGGCTCGCGCTCTCTTAAGCGGACGGCCCACCTGCCGGAGGCTCGCGCGGGCGCGACCGGGCCCTGGATCTTCGGCGCGGTTTCGCCGGGCGCAGCGGCTCCCCGTGGCCCCCGTACTGCGTTATCCTGCGCTTCGGAGCACTACATCATGGCTTACAAGCTTCATCGCGCCGCACTGACACTGACCCTATCCTTCGCCGCCTGCACCGACGACGGCGTCGCTACCACCGAACAGGGCAGCAGCGGCAGCAGCGGCGGCACCACGGTCGGCTCGACCACCAACGACCCGACCAGCCCGCCC
>NZ_JACCSO010000402.1 GCF_013812955.1 Nannocystis sp.
GCTCGGCCCGCGCGCCCGCGGCGAGCAGGCCCGCATAACGACCGCGAAAGCCCTCCACCCAGGCCTTGAACGCCGCCTGAGCGGCGACATCGGCCTCGAGCTTCGCCGTCCACTGCCAGCGGATCTCGAGCGTCGGCGGCGTGCACTCGGCGCGCAGCTTCGCGTCGGCCTCGACGCTCGCCTCGCACTCCGCCTTCGCCTTCGGCGGCACCACCTCGCCGTCGCAGGACCCGTTGCAGCTCGCGCTCGCGTCCGCCGACGCCTGGCAGCGCAGCTCCGCGCCCGCCTCGCATTGACCGGCCGGCGCCTCGTATTCGCACGATCCCTGGCACTTGCCCTCGCAGGCCGCACCCGCCCGCAGCTCGCAGTTGCCCATGCACTCACCCATGCATTCGCCCGCGCACTTGCCATCGGCGCCCTTGACGGTGCACTCGCCCGCGCAATCGCCGGAGCAGGTGCCATTGCACTGCAGCGACCCCTCGAGCGCACAGGTGCCCGTGCAGGTCCCGCTGCACTTCAGCGCCGGCGCGGTGCCCTTGCAGATCACCGTCGCGCTCGCGTCGCAGCTCGCCTCGGCGCTCGCGTCGACCGTGCAGGTGCCCTTGCACTCGACCTTGGCCGAGCCCGGGTCGACCTCGGCGTCGCACTTCGCGGCCGCGTCGATCGCCACCTGCGCCTCGACCTGGCAGCGCGGCGGCGCATACGAGATCTTCAGCCCGCCCGCGACCGCGCCCTCCAGCTTCAACTTCAGGCCGGCACGGATCTCGGCCGCGCTCGCGCCCGGATCGAGCCCCAGCGACACCGCGATGCCGCGCAGCTCGGCGTCGACGCCGGCGCGGACCTCGACCGCCGCCTTGCCAAAACCAACCACCGCGGCGAAGAAGCTGTCGACGCTCGCCAGCCCCGAAATGGATGCATTGCCCTCGACGATGCCCTCGACCGGGCATTCGAGGTCGCACAGGTCGGCCGCCTGCTCGCAGCCCTCCACCAGCGTGAGGGCGGCGCCGAGGCCGAGGATGGACGTGAGATGGATGAGATACTTGGTATTCGACATGGTCTTTGGTTCCTGGCGTAAAGGTCATCGACGACCGCCACGGCCCGGGCCCGCCTGCCGACCAGAGGTCGCGGCGGGCCCGCGCTCGCGGGCGGCGCTTTGCTGGGCCGGCCTTGAGGTGTCGCCAGCTGCCAGGAGGGTTTAATGTTTTTTCGCCGCGCGCCCTCGCGCCCGCCATCACCCATTGCGGGGCCCACGGACCCCAGGCCCGAGCAGCCGCCTCACGCCACCGTCGCGACCAACCGGAACCACCATGGGAACGGGAAACAGGCCCTGAAGGTCGGGAGGGGCTGTACGTCCAGCAGACGCTCGAGCTCGAGGTCCGGCACGTCGACGGCGCTGAGGATCGACGTGTGGGTGCCGAGCACCAGCGCCAGCGTGAAGATCGCCATGAAGGCGGCCGCCGGGTTCCTGGCGAGCAAACGCAGGGCGAAGCGAAGGTCCCTGAACAGCGCGAGCATGCAGGTATGCACGCCCTTTACTCAGCAATCACTGTGCCATCAACAATTTCGCGGCATTAGCCCCGGTCCCGTTCGCAGGGTGTCCGGTACCGACGCTCCAGATCCCAATTCCGGACACTCGCGGCCCTCCGCCGCGCTTCATCACCCGCTCATCGACTCACGAGCCGCTCGTCCGCGCCGGCAGCATGCAGTCCGTGTCGTCCACGCACACGGCCGCCATGCGCGATGGTTCAATGTGCGGTCGCCAGCCGCCCGAACGCCATCGGCTGGGTCGCCGCGACGCCCCAGCCGCCGCGATCGACGGCGATCAGACCGACGTCCCATTGTGCGTGGAATCGGGCGGCGGCCGCCTCGACGGCCGCGCGCGCCGGTGTCCCGCTGGCCAGGGCCTGATAGACCGTTCGCGCCAGGGCCTGCCTGACGATCTCCTCCCCGTGACCGGTGCAGGCGACCGCGCCGGCCGGGCCCGCGAACAGGCCCGCGCCATAGATCGGGACGTCGCCGACGCGCCCGTACAGCGTCACCGAGGTCCCGCCCGTCGACAGCGTCGCCGCGAATCTGCCGTCCTTATCACGCACCACGGTGCCCACCGTATCGCCGCCCTCCCGCCATGCCTGCATATCCGCCGGCATCTCACCGGGGAAGTTCCAGTAACGGCGCCAGTCGGGCTCGTTGCTGTTCGGATCTGCGACCGCCGCGGCGAGCCGCTTCATTCGCTCGTGGTATTTTTGCTCGGCCTGCGGCGAGATCGGCAGCTCGTCCGGTAATCCGAGCTTGTGGGCGAAGCGCGTCGCGCCCTCGCCGACCAGCAGGATATGCGGCGAATCCAGCACCAGCCGCGCCGCGCGGATCGGGTTCTTCACGCGCTCGATCGCCGCGACCGCGGCGAATCGTCCGTCGTCCGTCATCAGCGAGGCATCGAGCTGGATCGTCTTACCATCGAGACGAATGTTCGCGCCGGTCCCGGCGTTGTAACGCGGGTCATCCTCGAGCACCACGGTCCCCGCGATCGCCGCCGCGAGCGCATCGCCCCCGCCCTGCAACACCTCGCCGGCCGCCTGGGC
>NZ_JACCSO010000404.1 GCF_013812955.1 Nannocystis sp.
CGATGGCCGCGCGGCCCGAGCTGCGCATGGCCCAGACATTGGTGGGCCAGGCCCAGGCCGAGGTCTACCTGGCGCGCAGCGAGGCCTATCCGTGGTTCGACTGGGCGCAGGTGCAGTATCACGCCGGCCCGTCGTCGAGCACCACCTCGTTCGGCTTCGGTCTGTCGATCACCATGCCGGTGCTCAGCTGGAACCGCGGCGAGATCAAGGCCAGCCGCGCGCTGGTGCGCCAGCGCGAGTTCGAGGAGCGGGCGCAGATCGCCGCGGTCGCCGGCGAGGTCGGCGAGGCGATCGAGCGCGTCGAGCTGACCGCCCGGCGGGTCAAGGACCTCGAGACCAGGCTGCTCCCGCAGATCGAGACCGCCACCCGCGCCGCCGAGACCGCCATCACCGCCGGCGCCCTCGACCCCGTCACTGCCGACATCATCGCCACTCGCATGGTCGAGGCGCGAAGGACCCACATCGCCGCGCTGCTCGAGCACCGCGAGGCCGTCATCGACCTCGAGGCCGCCATCGGCGGCAAAATCACCCCACCCCGTCCCCCGGCGGCAGACACCCCCTGAAAGGCGCAGCATGCCGTCACTTCACCACCGACTCGTGTGCTGCGTGCTCGCCTTGCCCCTCATTGCCGGCTGCAGCGACCCCGACAGCGCCGAGTGCTCGCAGTGCGGGGCCCCGGCGGGCCAGGGCGCGATCGTCCAGCCCAAGCTGGTCGAGACCTCGGGCCTCGCCGCCAGCTCGACGCTGCCCGGCGTCTTTTATGCGCACAACGACTCCGGCAACTCCGCGCGCTTCTACGCGGTCTCGCGGACCGGGGAGGACCTCGGGATCTTCGACGTGGACAACGCGATGAACGAGGATTGGGAGGACATGGACAGCGGCCCCTGCCCGGCCGGAAACTGCCTATATATCGGCGACATCGGCGACAACGAGCGCGAGCGCCTGGCCTACACCCTGTATCGCATGGTCGAGCCGACGGTGATCCAGCCGGGCGAGCAGGCGATCAGCGCCGAGCGCCTCGTCTTCACCTACCCCGACGGTGCGCACAACGCCGAGGTGCTGCTGGTCCACCCCATCACCGGCGAGGTGACGATCGTCACCAAGGTCGGCAAGGGTCCCGCCCAGGTGTTCGCGCTGCCGCTGCCGCTGGTGACCGGCAAGACCCTCATGGCCAGGCAGGTCGGCGAGGCCCGGCCGCCGAAGGGCGCCAACGAGTTCACCGGCGGCTCCATCCACCCCGAGGGCACGGCGCTGCTGATGCGCACCAACTCGAGCCTGTACTATTATCCGATGCAGCCCGAGCAGACCGCCGCCGAGGCCCTGGCGGGTGAGCCCTGCGCGCTGCCGGTCGCCGACGAGAAGAACGGCGAGGCGGTCGCCTGGCTGGCCGGCGGCGCCGAGATCATCACCCTGGGCGAGGGCGAAGGCGCCCAGATCCACGTCTCGAGCTGCACCCGCGATTAACCATGCTTGACCGCCAGATGCTTGAGCTGCTCGGCGACCGTCTCGCACTTGTCGATCGCCAGCTCGAGGTCCTCGAGCACCTCCTTGTCGCGCAGCAGCACCTTGGCCTCGATCGCGGGGTCATGGAACAGGTCGCTGACCGCGTTGCGGAAGATCCGGTCGCCATCCTTCTCCAGCTGCTTGATGACCCGCCCGGCCGCGATCAGCTTCGCGTAGTCGTGGCGGCGCAGCGCCGGCAGCTCCGCGCGCAGCACCGCCGCCATCTTGACCAGCACCTCCATCATCTCGACCATCGGCGGCGTCGGCTTCGGCACCCCGAACAGCACGAAGGTCCGCGCCGTCAGGTTGATGTAGTCGATGATGTCGTCGATCGCCGTCGCCAGCAGCTGGATGTCCTCGCGGTCGATCGGCGTCACGAACACGCGCGCGAGCTGGTCCTCGATCTCGTACACGATCGCGTCGGCCTGATGCTCCAGCTCGCGCACGGTCTCGTGGACCGTCGCGGCCGGGCTGCCTTTGGCGAACTCGGCGAGGGCCAGCGCCGCCTCGTCGAGCAGCACGCTCTGGCGCTCGATCAATCCGTAAAAAATATCCTCCCGGGGAAGGATCCACCGGATCATGGCTTGCAAACCCATACCGCGTACTCCGCCCCGACCGTAACCGAACCGGGCACCCGCTGTCCATGCCCGCGGGCCGACCAACTCGCCGACCACCTTCGGCCACCTCGCGCGACCACCCCGGCCGACCACCCCGGCCGACCACCTGCGGCCACCACCTGCCGCCATCTGCGCGGGCGCACGGGCCCGCCGCCGCGCCCGCTGGCATGCGCGAGCCGCTGCGCGTGCATCGACGCTTGGCCTCCGCGTTCGCCGCGAACCCATATCGTATTGTTTGCCAGGAGTATCTTGATGTTTACCTCCGTGATCGCGCGCCGGCCCCTCACCCTCCTCGCATTTTCCCTGCTGCTCGCCTGTGGCTCGCCCTCCGGTGACACCGACAGCGCCGGCACCGACGCCGCCACCAGCGCCAGCACCGATCCGCCGACCACCGGCCCCGCCGGAGATTGCGGCAACGACCTGCTCGAGGACGGTGAGGCGTGCGACGGCGCCGAGCTCGGCGGCCTGCAGTGCGCCGACGTCAACCCGGCCTTCACCGGCGGCACCCTGGTCTGCGGCGCCAGCTGCACCCTCGACGCCTCCGGGTGCGTGCTCGCGCCCGACAGCGCGCTGGTGACCCTCAACGAGCTGACCTCAAAGGGGGTGCTGGCGGGGCCCTTCGCGGGCACGGGCGACGCGATCGAGCTCCACAACGGCGGCACGAAGGCGGCCGACCTGTCGGGCTGGAAGCTCTCGGACGACGAGACCTTCCCGGCCGAGAAGACCTACGTGTTCCCCGCTGGCGCCACGCTGGGGCCGGGCGAGTTCAAGGTGCTGATCGCCATGGACGAGCTCACCATGGTGGGCGACCTGCCCTTCGGCATCAACGACAAGAACGTCGAGGTCGTGACCCTCGCCGACGCCGACGGCAACGCCGTCGACAGCGTGAACGTCGACGGTTACAAGGCCGCGGTCTCGTTCTGTCGCCTGCCCGACGCGATCGGCGCGTGGGAGCAGTGCGAGCAGACCTTCGGGGCCGGCAACCAATTGGCGGCCACCGCCTGCGGGAACGGCAAGATCGAGGACGCCGAGATCTGCGACGGAGACGACCTCGCCGGTCAGACCTGCGCCGGCCTCGCTATCGGCTACGACGCCGGCACCCTCGCCTGCACCGGCAAGTGCCGCTACGAGGCCCGGCAATGCACGACCGCCAGCAAGCTGGTGATCAACGAGCTCGAGTCGACCGGCGACGACATCGAGATCTTCAACGGCAGCGACGCCACCGTCGACCTGTCCGGGTGGATCCTCACCGATGAACGCGTCGACGATCTCTACGACGCCGCCATCGACGAGGCCGAGCTGGTATTCCCGCCCGGCACCACCCTCGGCGCCAACGAATTCCTGGTCGTCCAGCTCGGCATGGGCCCCGGTCAACACCCCTTCGGCCTCGGCGCCGCGGGTGACAGCATTACTCTCTTTAATACCAAATCCGGCCTGACCATCATCGACCAGGTCACCTACGGCCCCGACGAGGCCGCGGTCTCGTTCTGCCGCAAGCCCACCGGCCCTGGCGGCGCCTGGACCCCCGACTGCGTGCCGACCATCGGCGGCCCCAACTGACAGCGTCAGCGCCCCGACAAGACGTCGCACCCGAGCGCCGATGGCCTCGGGCGCCTCGTCGCGCCCCGAGATCCATCGCGTCCATTATCCGCGACTGATCGAGTCGCCACCCGCGCGTGCCAGGCCGGCCCGAACCCCGACCCCGCGCAACAGCCGATGCGCCGCGATGAATCGGGTGCTGGCTCCGCGGCTGCCGACCACCCATATAATATCGTTTCGCAGGGAGATTCTGGATGCTTACATCATTGATTTCGCGCAGGCCCCTCACCCTCCTCGTCACGTTGACCCTGATCGCGGCATGCAGCTCGAACTCGGGCGATACCGATAGCGACAGCGCTGGCTCCACCGCCGGCACCAGCCCCGCCACCGACGCCCTGACCGGCACCGACGCCCTGACCGGCACCGATACCACCGTCGATGCCGGCACCGGCACCGGCACGGGCTCGGGCACCGACGCCCCGACCACGGCCGAGCCGACCACGGCTCCTGGCGTCGACTGCGGCAACGATGTGCTCGACGCCGGCGAGGACTGTGATGGCAGCGACCTCGGCGGCCAGGCCTGCGCCGACGTCAATCCTTCCTACGTCGGCGGCAGCCTGGCCTGCGCGGCCGACTGCACCTTCGACACCTCGGGCTGCATGCTCGCGCCCAACGCCGGGCTGGTGGCCATCAACGAGCTCACCTCGGACGAGGTGCTGGCGGGCCCCTTCATGGGCCCCAACGACGCGATCGAGCTCTACAACCCTGGCCAGATGCCCGCGGACATGTCGGGCTGGAAGCTCTCGGACGACGAGACCTTCCCGGTCGAGAAGACCTACGTGTTCCCGGCCGGCAGCATGCTGGCCCCCGGCGAGTTCAAGGTGCTGGTCGCTCTGGACGCGAACACCATGACGGGCGACTTCCCGTTCGGCATCAACAACAAGGACACCGAGACCCTGATCCTCGCCGACGCCAACGGCGACGCCGTCGACAGCCTGATGGTCGAGGGCTCCAAAGCGCTGGTCTCCTACTGCCGCCTGCCCGACGGCGTCGGCGCGTGGGAGCAATGCGAGCAGACCTTCGGGGCCGCCAACAAGGTCGCCGCCACCGCCTGCAACAACGGCAAGATCGAGGACGCCGAGTCCTGCGACGGCGCCGACCTGGCCGGCCAGACCTGCGCCAGCCTCAAGCTCGGCTTCAACGGCGGCGAGCTCGGCTGCACCGTCAAGTGCAACTTCGACCTCGACGCCTGCACGACCGACAGCCAGTTGGTGCTAAACGAGCTCGAGTCCGTCAACGACGACATCGAGATCTACAACAACGGCGACGCCACCGTCGACATCTCCGGATGGTTCCTCACCGACGAGCGCGTCGACGAAAACTACGACGCCGCCCTCGACGACGGCGAGATGAAGTTCCCCGCCGGCACCACCATCGGCGCCAAAAAATTCATCGTCGTCTCGGCCGGCCTCGCCCCCGGCCAGCACCCCTTCGGCCTCGGCTCCGGCGGCGACACCGTCACCCTCTTCAAAGCCGGCCCGACCATCATCGACCACGTCACCTACAAGACCGACGAGGCCGCCATCTCCTTCTGCCGCAAACCCAACGGCCCCGGCGGCCAATGGACCGCCGGCTGCGCCCCCACCATGGGCGCCTCGAACTGACCCCCACGGCGCAGGGCCGCCCCCTTGTTGCTGCGCACGCGTCGCCACGCGTGGTACCCTCCGCCCCCATGATCACGCGCCTGGAGGTCGACGGCTTCAAATCCCTGCGAGACTTCGCCGTCGATCTCGAGCCCTTCACCGTCTTCATCGGCCCCAACAGCGCCGGCAAGTCGAACGTCCTGGAGGCGCTCGCCCTGCTCTCACGCCTCGCCTCCCAACCCATCCCCGAAGCCTTTAAAAAAGGGCGGGGCCGACCCAGCGATCAGTTCACCCGTGCCGGCTCCGAGACGGCCCGCACGATGCGCTTTGCTGTCGAATTCCTGATCCACGGAGAGTACAGGACTGGGCAGCCGCCGAGCCCTGGAGCCCAGAGCCGTTATCGTTACGAGCTGACCATCGAACGTCGGGCGCTACCTTCAGGCACTGAACGGCTGCTGGCGCGCGAGGAGCGGCTTCGCGCGATGCGCAGCGAGGAAGACAGTTGGATCCAGTCCCGGCCCGGTTTCGCCAAGTATGCAACCTACGCGGGTGGTGGTGCCAATATCTTCGGATCATTGCTGAACGACCTCGCACCACAAATGAACCGAGTAGTCGGCTTGCCCCCCGAGCCAGATGAGCACCAGATCCCTCCCTCACAGACGGCTCTCCCGCCCATCCGGTATTTTCGCGTAGAGGATCTCCGCGCTAACTTAGTAGCTTGCCGCACCCTGCAGATGGGAACCGCACGGCTCGGTGAGCCCAGCGATCGCATCGACTCCGGGGACCTCGCCCCGGACGCATCGAACCTGCCCACGGTGCTCGCCGGCCTGCCGCCTTCACTTCTCGGCGAGATCCGTGCCGACCTCGTCGCGCTGGTGCCCGGCATCGCCTCCTTCGATGTCGTCCCGGACGGTGACGAGATGCGCATCGACTTCGAGCTCTCGGGGGGCGATCGCATGCCCGCCAGGCTCGTCTCGGACGGTACGCTGCGGATCCTCGTCCTGCTCACCGCCCTCAGGCTCGAGCCGCGCCCTTACCTGGCCTGCATCGAGGAGCCCGAAAATGGCATTTACCCTGGCCGACTCCGCGCGCTGCTCGATCTTTTCAGAGAGGAGGCGATGCGGCAATACGATGATCCGGAAGCGCTCGCGCGGCTCGACGCTCGATTTCCGAACTTGGGTGCAATGCGGGTCATCACCAATCTGCTCCCGACCCAACTCATCCTCACGACCCACTCCCCCGTCATCCTGGCCGCGCTCCGCAAGCATCCCGAGCACCTGCGCTTCGTCGATGCCGTGCGACGTGATGGCCACCGCCTGACCCGGGTCCGGACCGTGGGCCCGACCAGTACGGCCGACCATGGCCGCTTCACCGTCACGCCGCGAGAGATCGACCTGATCCTCGATGCCACCCAGAGCGAGGATCCGGCGTGATTTATCTGCGCGCAGCTCTGTTCGCCGAGGGCTCCTCCGACTACGATTTCCTGCTCCGCCTGCTCAACCGCCTGATCGAGTGGATCGCAGCCGCGCTGTATCCGGGTGACTACGAGGTCGCCGAAACAATCGGCATCGATGCACCCCGGCCCCTGCAAAAGGGCAAACGCGCCGACCGGATCGCGGCCGCGTGTATCGAGTACGAGGGACTCTTCGAGCTGCTCGTCATCCACGCGGACGGTGACACCGATCCACATGCGGCCCGAACGGAGCGCATTGAACCCGGCATCGCCGCGCTCCATGCAGTGACGCGTGAGCAGCCGATCGTCGCCGTCCCCTGCATCCCGGTGCGAGAGATCGAGGCATGGATGCTGGCGGACGCAGGAGCTTTCCAGGAGCGCCTCGGGAGCAAGGTGGCACCGGCACTACCCGGAGATCCTGAACGAGAGGGCGATCCCAAGGCTGCCCTGCAGCAGATCTTGAAGGACGGTGGCGCGCGGCGCCTTCCGGCGTCCATCTATGCGTTCTTCGGCGAACGCGTCGCGCTAAAGACCCTGCGCAGCCTTCCAGCTTTCCAGACCTTCGAGGCCGAGCTCACGGCCGCGATCCGCGAGGTGGCCAGCTCGCAGGGCCACTACCAGGGCCCGACCCGGAAGTAGGCGACGTGTTCGCCGTGCTACGGGGCGGTCACCGCGTTGTCGTCGAGGGCGATCATGGACTGTGCCAGCGCCCTGCCGTGCAGCGACGCCTCGGTTTGCAGGGTGATGCCGGTCTTGGACAGGATGATGCCCTCGAAGTGCGCGTTGGCGTGGATGGTCGCCTGGCCGGCGACCTGCCAGAAGATGTTGCGGGCCTGGGCGCCGCCGGCCAGGATCATGTTCTTGGCGGCGCTGATATCGAGGTCATTGTCGATCTGGAAGATCCAGACGTCGTCCGGGCAGCCCTCGAGCGTCACGTCCGCCGGGATGAGGACCGTGCTCCCGAACTTGTAGAGGCCGGGCTCGAGGGTCAGGCCGCCGAGGTTGCCGCTCTTGAGGTCGAGGAAGTCCGGGTTCTTGCGTCCGGCCGCGTCGGTGTACGCGGTCTGCATGCTGCCCACGGCCGTCGTCAGGTTCGCCGGGGTCGGGACCGCATAGTTGGCCGCGTAGATCTTGCCCGGCGGGACGACCGAGACCGAGGTCGAGAACGCTCCCGAAGGATCGAGGATCATGGAAAATCCGGTAATGAAGGTCGCGGCGGCCGGGCTCAGGCCGATGTCTCCGTCGGAGATCGCCGAACCGGTGACGTTCGTGATCGCCGTCTTTGCCAGCAAGACGTAATTACCCGCCGCTGCGAGGTCGTTGGACGAGCCGAGGTCGACCGGCTTGAGGCCCTTGCCCATGCACTCGACGGGCTCGCCCGAGCTGCTGGACTCCCCCGAGCTGCTGGACTCCCCCGAGCTGCTGCTGCCGCCGATCTCCCCCGAGCTGCTGCTGGTGCTACCTGTCGCGTCGATGCCCGTCGAGGTCCCCGCCTGGGAGTCGCTCTGACCGCCCTCGCTCTCGCTGTCCGTGGTCGTGCCGGTGGTGTCCCCGCCCGAGGTCGGCACGGCGTCGGTCACCTGCGCAGTGCCGGAATCACCGGAGCCCTGCGAAGTACCAGACTGGGAGCCGGTGCCCTCTGAGGCGCCGGTGTCGTTGTTTTGCGTAATGGTGCATCCAACGACAAGGAGCAAGGACAGGGAAATACGATAATTCATGACTGCAGATCTTTCGTCGCTGGCGGGATCGAGATGAACCGAGCCATCGAGACGATCTTGAGCGGGCGAAGCACTTGCCTCGCCCATCAGCTCCCAGCGACCAAATATCGCGAGCCAGCGAAACAGCATAATCACGAAGGCCAGCGGACCGCAAGGGGCGCCGCAAAATAACCTTCGGATGGCCCTCGGATAACCCCAGGATGACCCAAAGTCCTGAGGAAACGACACCCATCCTGCCAAAACATTTCCTGCTGTCTCTGCGGTCCGGGACGCCTCCTCGTTTGAACCAGGTCCATTCCGACCATTTCCAGTACCACCATGACGATTACCAGGATCGCGCCGGCCGGCGATGCACCTGCGGCCTCACCTCCAATAGACTCCTGTGCCACCCCATTCGCCACCCCCGTTCGCCACCCCATTCGCCCCCCATTCGCCGCCCCCGGCCGGATCCTCGCTACGCGCCGACAAAGCCGGCCAACACGTCACCGTGCCGGACCAGGACGCACATATCATCGCATCATCGCATCAT
>NZ_JACCSO010000425.1 GCF_013812955.1 Nannocystis sp.
GGCTCAGGCTGGCCGAGCTGACGCCGGCGGTCGGCTGGACGAAGCGGTCCTGCGCGAGCGGCTGACGGGCGGGCGTCGAGGCCGGACCCGAGAGGTTCTGCAGGGTGTGGCTGTGGCTGGCGCCGGCGCCCAGCAGCGGATTGCTGTGGATCGTGTTGCCGGTCGCGGGCATGCCGGGGACCTGCACTTGCGACTGGCGACGGCCGCGCGAGGCGACGCCGGACGTGTGCGCGCGAATGACCTGCTCCAGCTCGTCCTCGGCCGGCGCGTGCCGGTCGAAGCCGGTGGCGATCACGGTCAGGCGCAGCGCGTCGCCCATGTTCGGGTCGATGACGGCGCCGAAGATGATGTTGCAGTCCTCGTGTGCGGCCTCCTGGATCAGCGACGCGGCCTCCTCGACCTCGTGCAGCTTCAGGTCCGGACCTGCGGTGATGTTGATGAGGATGCCCTGCGCGCCGTGGATGGTGACATCCTCGAGCAGCGGCGAGCTGATCGCCTGCTGCGCCGCCTGCAGCGCCCGACCCTCGTCGTGACCGATGCCCATGCCCATGAGCGCGCGGCCCTGGCCCGACATGATCGTGCGCACGTCGGCGAAGTCGACGTTGATGATGCCCGGCACGGTGATCAGGTCCGAGACGCCCTGCGTCGCGTGCTGCAGCACCTCGTCCGCCAGGCGGAAGGAGTCGAGCAGGCTGGTGTTGGCGCTGGTGACCTGGAGCAGCCGGTCGTTCGGGATCGTGATCAGGGTGTCGACGGCCTGCTCCAGCCGCTCGATGCCCTCCTCCGCGAAGCGGAGGCGCCGCTTGCCCTCGAAGCGAAACGGCTTGGTGACCACACCGACGGTCAGCGCGCCCATCTCCCGGGCGATCTGCGCGATGATCGGCGCCGCTCCGGTCCCGGTCCCGCCGCCCATGCCCGCGGTCACGAACACCATGTCGGCACCTTTGAGCGCCTCGGCGATCTCCGCGATGCTCTCCAGCGCCGCCTCGCGGCCTCGCTCGGGGTTGGCGCCGGCTCCGAGCCCGCGCGTCACCTCGCGCCCGAGCTGGATCACCGTCGGCGCGAGGCTCTTCTCCAGAGCCTGCACGTCGGTGTTGGCGACGTAAAATTCCACGCCCTCCACCTTGTTCGCGATCATCGTGTTGACGGCGTTCCCACCGGCTCCGCCTACCCCGATGACCTTGATCTTCGCCTGATCCTGCACCGCATCCTCGAGTTCAAAGTGCGCCATAGCTTTGACCGACCTGTGTCTCTCATACGCATTATCCCGGCCGATCGCACATTGCAAAAAATTTGTGATCGGCGATCGCGCAGGTAATCCTATGAGGTTTTATTCCCCACATGTAGGACATACACGGCTGGAATCCGGAATAACCGCAAATGGCCCCAGGGCGCTCTGAACGCCGGATCTCGCGATCCACCCCGGATTTGCAGCTCCTGTCCCCAAGGCCAGGTTATCGATGATTTCGCGATCGAGGTCTCCGCCCGCGGATCACCGCGACGGCCCCGGGGCGTGGTTAGCGCGGCCCGCCGATCGAGCTCGAATGATCGCAGATCCGAATTCAGGGAGATCGGACACAACCATCGTGATCACCACATGATCATCGACCTGTCCGATCGGACATAAAGAGTGATCAGATCTTCAGTCCTTCGCGGGCACGCGTCGCCGACCTGGCCTTCGGGGCAAGTCCCGAGAGACAGGTCGCGCTGGATGGGGCGCCGATCGGCCTACCGCGCCCTCCCGGGCCTGTCCAATTTTCGCCGAAAACCACAGACCCGGCTCAGGTCAGCGCCGCCCGCATCGCCGCCAGCACATCGATCGGCATCGGGTCGCCGAGCCACAGCTCGAGCGCCCGCACCCCCTGCCACAGCAGCATCGGCAGGCCGTCCTGCACCCGCAGCCCCAGGGCCGCGGCCTGGTCGAGCAGGCCGCCCGGCCGCCGCGGATACACCACGTCGATCACCCGGGCCTTCGGCGCCAGCGTCTCCAGCGCCAGCGGCACCGGGAAGCTCGACGGCCCGCTCACCATCCCGACGCTCGTACAGTTGACCAGCAGGTCGGCCGCCAGCGGCGCCCTCGTCAGCTCGTCATAGCTGCCGATCACCACCCGCCCGCGCAGCTCAGGCCGCCCCGCCAGCACCTGGGCCAGCGCCGTCGGGTCGCGGCTGACCCAGCGCACCCGTCCGACCAGCAGCTCGTAGAGCAGCGCGTCGACCACCGCCAGCGCGGCCCCACCGGCCCCGAGCACCAGCGCCGAGCGCAGCGGGGTCGGGTCGAGCTCCCGCGCCGCGGCCGCGAAGCCCTGACCATCGGTGTTGTGACCGACCATGCCCGTCGCCGTGAAACACACAGTGTTGACCGCGCCGATCCGCCGCGCCGCCGCACCGAGCCCGTCCATCGCCGGCAGCGCGGCCTGCTTGTGCGGCAGGGTCAGATTCAGCCCGCCGAAGCCGAGCGCCCGCGCGCCCGCCAGCGCCTGGGCCAGCCGGGCCGAGGGCACATGAAACGCGAGATACTCGTGCGGCAGCCCGAGCACGTCGAAGGCCGCCGCATGCATCGCCGGCGAGCGCGAGTGGGCGACCGGATCGCCGAGCACCCCGAAACAAAGCGGCAAGGTCACCACCCTCAATAGCGTAGCGGCGGTCTCAGGAACGGCGACAAAAAAATGCCGGAGGCAGTCGCGCCTCCGGCCGCGCGCGAGCTTGCTCAGGGCAACAGCGCGGTGATCTCATCAGCCACTTCACCGAGCATCGGAAAGCGGCCGGTCTCGGACTTGCTGAACACAAGATGGCCGTCGACCTTGACGTCGAACACTCCGCGGTCGCCCTTGATGAGCGTGCAGCGGGTCTCGTCGCCGAAGCGATTTGTCAGCTCTGCTACCAGACCGGTAGCTTGCGGGAGGTAGTTTCAGCGAACGCAGTACGTGATCTCGATCTGCATGCCCCACCCTACCCCCGCTCCGCAGCCGCCGCTACCTCCGACGACCGGCCCTTCACTTGGCCCTTCACTCACCCCGCGCTCGGGGCGGGCTTCGCGGCCCCGCCCGCGCCTCTGTCCGAGATCCCCGCCACCGCCTGATCGCCGATCACAGCCAGGCTGCCCGGGCAATCCAGCGCCCTCAAGAACACCACCAAGTCGTCGATCTCCGCGTCCGTCAGGCCGCGATCCGCGAGGTTCTTGTCGAGGTCCTTGATCTTGCGATCGCCGCCCGACGCCATCAACTTCACCGCCTCGCGCAAGTCGGCGACGCTGCCGTCGTGGAAGTACGGCGCCGTCTTGCCGATGTTGCGCATCGTCGGGGTGCGAAACTTGTAGCGATCGCCCTCCGCCTTGCTGGCGTCCAGGCGGCCCTGATCGCCGCCCTCGCCGCTCTCCGGCACGCCGACGCCGACCTTGTGATAGAGGCCGTCGGCGAAGTTGTCGCCGCTGTGGCAAGTCCCGCACGCCGCCTTGCCACGGAACAACTCCCAGCCGCGCTGCGCCTCCGGGCTCAGCGTATTGCTGTCCCACGCCGTGTCCCCGCACAGCAGCGTCCGCTCGAACGCGGATACCGCCTTCGCCACGTGCTCGGGCGTGACCGCCTCCGCCTCGCCGATCCCGAACACCTTGCGAAACTGCGCCCGGTACTCCGGCAGCGCGCCGATCTCCGCCGCCTTGGCCGCGAGGCCCGGCTCGCCGACCGCCATGTTGCCGCCCTTCCACGCCCCGATCATCTGCTTCTCGAGGCTGCCCGACCGCCCATCCCAGTACAGCTCGGCGTGGTACGCGACGTTCCAGATCGTCGGCGTGTTGCGGGCCAGCAGCTTGTCGCCCGGCCCGAGCGCCTTCTCCCGCCCGTCCGCGTTGCCGAGCTCGTTCTGGTGGCAGCTGTAGCAGCTGCGCGTGCCGTCGACGCTCAGCCGCTTGTCGAAGAACAGCTGGTGCCCGAGCTCCACCTTGTCCGCGCTCATCGCATTGTCCTCCGGCACCGCCGGCGCCTTCAAACCACGCGGCAACACCCACGCGTACTCCTCCGGCCCGGCCACCGGCTTCACATCCGCCGCATCCTTCGCATCCGACTTCACCTCGGTCTGCCTGGGCTCGACCTTGCCAGCCTCCCCACATCCGAACGACAGGGTGAACGGCATGACCAGGAGCGAGACGAGGACGAGGCGCGACGACATGGCCCGGACGCTACACGAGGTCCGCGCCCCACGCCAGACTCAGAGCCCGGGCGGCCCATCCGCGAGCCGCCGCAGCGGCAACGCCGGCCCCCGTCGCAACCAGTTCCACGCCGGATACAACGCCGCCGCCTCGATGCAGTGCAACGAATACGCGAGGCGCCGCCGCGGCGAGCGATTGGCCCCGCTGTAGTGCGGCAGCAGCCCATGCAGCACCACCAGCGTCCCGGCAGCCACCGGCAGCGGGACCATCTGTGCTTGCCCGGGCAGCGGAGTCGCATCGAGCAGCTGGAACTCGGTGCCGCCGCCGGCCTTACGAGCGAAGCGCTTGCGCAGCGGCTCGCGGTGTCCGCCCGGCAGGGCCCACAGACAGCCGTTGTCGAGGGTCGCGTCCTCGAGCGCGATCCAGAAGCCGGTGACCGTCAGCGGCTCGGTGTACAGGAAGGTGGCGTCCTGATGACAGCCGACCTCGCCGCCGATCCCCGGCTGCTTGAAGATCGCCATGCTCTGCACCGCGAGCGGCTCTTGCATGCCGACCGCCGTGGCGATCGCAAGCATCCGCGGATCGTAGGAGACCGCCGCGAACACCGGGTCGAGGTCGTGCAGCGCGTGGCCGATCTTGTTGATCGCCCGCCCCGGCTCGACCGCCAGCGAACCATCCTCCGCCAGCGCCTCGGTCTCGAAGAAGGAGCGCACCTGGTCGCCCGACTCGAGGAACCACTCGTCGCTGCGCCGCGCCTGCTCCGCGGTCGAGAACACCGAGCGCGGCCCCGACGGCGCCTGCTCCCCGGCGATCTGCTCGGCCCGCTCGATCAGCGCCGCACATGCCCCCGGGGGCAGGAAGTCCGGCACCACGACGAAGCCGTCGCGCGCGTAATCACCGGCGATCAAAACCGTCCACCGACCCCGAAGCTCATGCCCGAAAGCTGTCCGCCCTGGCCGATCGGCGTCGCGCCGATGCGCAGCCCCCGGCCCGCGCTCGGCCGCACCTGCGCGTCCTGACGCCGCAGCGAGATCAGCTCCTGACGAGCCAGCAGCGCGTCGACGGCCATCAAGCTCGAACCACCGAGCCCGAGCAGGCCGGCGCCGGTCGTCAGCCCGCGCACCTGCAGCGCCTCGACCTTGCCGTAGAAGCCGGCCAGCCACAGCACATTGAGCAGCGTCGCCGCCGAGTACAGGGTCCACCCGGTCGCGCGCGCCCAGATCTTGCCCTGCACCCGCAGGTCGCGGCTCGTGCTCGCGCCACCGATCGCCACCACCGGGGTGCCCAGCGTCACCGTCGTGATCCCGAGCACCGCGTACATGAAGTGCGGGACCGGCACGGCGCCCTTGCGGCAAGATTCCATGTTCAGCTCGCAGTGCGGGTCGGGATGCGCGACGTCGTAGAGCGTGCCCATCAGCGCGCCGATGCCCGACAACGCCAGCCCCGCCCCGGCCCCGCTGCGCGCCCACTCCGAGGGCGTGCCATCGTATGACTTGCACTCCCACGAATGCTCGTGGATCGAGGTCACCGCCGATAGCGGCGCCTGCTGGGCGCCGTTTTTACGGTGCTTAAAATAGAGCGCCTCCGGGGTCTTCTTCGTCAGCGTCACGCACTCGCGCGCCCCGCTGCCGAGCACGAGCAGCACGTCGTGGCCGACGAGGCCCGGCCACAGCGACTCGGCGAAGGGCGCCCGAAAATACCGCGGCGCACCCTCCGTGGCCGGCGCCGCCGCCCCCGGCTGCGCCTCGTACACCCCCGGTGCCGGCCCCGACGGCCGCGCCGCCGTCCGCGATGCACCTGGCCTCGGGGACAGCTGCGC
>NZ_JACCSO010000432.1 GCF_013812955.1 Nannocystis sp.
CGTCAAGCCTCCGCCCGTCAAGCCGACCCCCAAGCCGGCCCCACGCCTCGACGACGTGCCCCAGCGCATCGAGCCGGGACGGCTCCAGTCCCGCCTCGGTTCGATGGAAGAGCGGATCGCCACCCGCTGCCGCGCGCGCGCCGGAGCAGCCACGGCCGGCCTGAAGGTCACCGTCAAGGTCGTGGTCAACGTGCGCGGCGAGACCAAGGCGACCACGACCGGCAGCTGGGCCGGCACCCCGATGGCGCAATGCATCGAGGAGATGATCGAGGCCGTGCGCTTCAACGAGACCCACGACGGCGGCAGCCGCACGCACACCTTCAGCCTCTGAGCTGACCCGCCGGCGCCCACGCCGGCATCCGCCCGCTCAACCCTCGCCCGCTCAACCCTCGCCCGCTCAACCCGCGTCGACCTGCAGCAGGCCGGCGCGAGCCTCGCGGGTCTGCAGCGCCGCGCGGTGCATCGCCCACTGGCCCTGGGCGCGCAGCAGGTTGTGCTCGCCCGCGGCCGGGAAGCGCGCGCGGTCCCACCCGAAGTACGCCTCGCGCAGCGCATCCGCGGCGAAGCGTGCCGCCAGCTCGAGCGAGATCCACTCGACCCCATGCACCAGCGCGCGCCGCTCCTCCGGCGCCAGCGCCAGCGTATTGGCCGTTTTTAAATAACCCTCGAGTGACGCCGCGAACACCTCGAGGTCGAAGCTCGCCGCCTTCTGGTCCTCGCCGCCGCGGTTACACCACGAGCGCCAGGCGTCGCCGAGCTCGTGGTGCAGCGGCATGCGTCCGACCGTGTCGAGGTCGATGATACCGGTCGTCACCACCTGCTCCTCGGGACCTGTCCCCGAGAACAGGATGTTATTGAACTTCAGGTCGCCGTGGCAGACCCGCAGCGGCACCTCGCCCGGCAGCGGCAGCGCGCCATAACCCGCGACGATCTGCGCCGCGAGCTCGTCGACCTCGGGGAACAGGCGATGCTGCCCGTGCTCCGCCAGCGCCTGCGACAGCGTGCGCAGGTGCGCCGGCGTATCGTGCACCCCGAGCCGCAACGCCTTGAACTCGAACTCGAGGTCGCCCAGCGCCGCATGAAAGCGACCGACCAGGGCCCCCGCCGCGCGCGCCTGCTCCGGGCCCTGCACCCGGTCGAAGGATAGACCCGGCAGCCGCGTCATCACCCGCCAGATGCCCTCCGCCCCGAGGTCGGCCCACGGTCGGCCGCCGCGGCTGACCTGCAATCTCGGGCTCGGCTCACCGCGCTCGCGCAGCCGCTCCGTCACCGCGGCGATGTTCTCATGCACCTCGGGCGCGAACACCGGGTGCACGCGCTGCAGCACATATTCGCCGTCCTCCGCCGTGACCGCGAAGGACTGATTGATCAGCCCCCCGCTCAGCGGCGCCGCACTCGCCCCGCGCAGCGCCGGAAACTGTTCCAGCGCGCGCGCGACGGTATCAGCGGAGGGCGGGGCCAGGGCCATGGTCTAGAGGTACTTGTCCATCACCCGCTTGAGCCGCGGCAGCAGGATCATGATCAGGCCGCAGGACGCGAGCGCGAGCACGCAGTTGATGATGTAGACCCCGGACTTGTGCTCGAACAGGGTGAAGAGGCCCGACAGGATGCCGGACAGCTTGTTGCCGATCGAGGTCGACAGGAACCAGGCGCCCATCATCAACGCCGTCAGGCGCGGCGGACTGAGCTTCGACACCATCGACAGCCCCATCGGGCTCAGGCACAGCTCGCCGATCGTGATCACGAAGTAGGTGCCGACCAGCCACATCGCCGAGCCCTTGAGGTCGCCGTTGTGGGTCGCGAAGGTCGCGGCGATCATCACCAGGGTCGACAGCGCCGTGATGAACATGCCGAGCGCGATCTTGCCCGGCGTCGACGGCTCCTTGCGGCGGCGACGCAGCCACGCGAACACCCCGACCACCAGCGGCGTCAGCGCGACCACGAAGAACGCGTTGATCGACTGGAACAGCTCGGTCGACACCAGCTTCAGGTTGTACTGGCTGCACTCCTCCTTCTTATCGTCGGGGAGCTTGGGCACCAGGCACTCGGCCGGCGGCTCCGGCGGATGCTCCGCCTCCGGGATGTTGTCGAAGTACGGGTCCGGCCCCATCACTGTCGTCGGCTTGCCGTCGGCGCCCTGGACGGTGTCGCCATGGTCGTCCCTGACCTGGACCAAACGTTTGCCGGTGTGGACCTCCTGGACGAAGTCGACCGACTTCGCCGCGCTGGCGACCGAGTCCGGCAGCTCGCGCGCGGTGTACTTCTCGGCCCAGGTCGTCAGGGCCGCGCCGTTCTGGTGGAAGATCGCCCAGAACGCGATGACCGCCGCGCACACCGACAGCAGCGCGCCGATGCGCTCCTTGTCCTCGCCGACCGAGCGCCGCCACAGCGACGCGTAGAACCACACCACCGGGATGCAGGCGAACAGGAACGCGTCGTTGGACTGGCGCCCGAACAGCGTGAACGGCTCGTGCACCTGGCCCGCGACCGCGGGCGCCCCGAACAGCAGGTCGGGCAGGAACCAGCCGAGCGCCGCGAATCCGAACGCCGGCCCGAACACCTGCCCGAGGATGTGCCCGACCGGCTGGTCACCGGGCTGGGTCGGCTTCAAAATGTCCGCGTGGGCCGTGTGCTTCTGGCCGGCGATGAACCAGGCCACGCCGATGAACATGCCGATGCCGGCCGCCAGGAACGCGTAGCCCCAGCCGTAGTTGATGCGCAGATACGCGGCGACGAAGTTGCAGAAGAAGGCACCGATGTTGATGCCCATGTAGAAGATGCTGAAGCCCGCGTCCTTGTAGGGCTTGTACCGCTCCTCGTTGTAGAGGTTGCCGACCAGGGTCGAGATGTTCGGCTTGAAGAAGCCGTTCCCGACGATGATCAGCAGCAGCGAGATGAAGAAGTGCAGCCCATATCCGGGGATCGCCAGGCCGCAGTAGCCGACGCCCATCAGGATGCCGCCGAAGATGATCGATCGGCGATAGCCGAACATGCGGTCGGCGAGCAGCCCGCCGATGAACGGCGTCAGGTACACCAGCGCGATGTAGGTCCCGTAGAGGTCCTTCGACACCTTCTCCGGCAGGTCGAGCCCGCTCTTCGCGGCCAGCACCGGGTCCGCCCCTGCCTCCATGTAGAGCACGAAGATCCCGAGCATCAGATAGAAGCCGAAGCGCTCCCACATCTCGGTGAAGAACAGGACAGGCAGACCCTTGGGATGGTTCTTGAACATCAACGCTCCTGCGCCGGCGGGCGATCACACCTGAACAGCCGGGCAGGGCCGGCCAGATGCGGGCACACGATACGGCCGTTTTTATCGCCAGGGAAGCCTGAGCAGCCGGCGCCGGCTATTTGCCGCCGAGACGGGCGTCGAGGGCCCGGACCCGGCTCAGGACATCCGCGTGTTCGGCCGACGTGGCCCAGTCCGGGACCAGCGTCGCCATCTGCTGGTCGAATTGCCGGTACATGACCCGGGCTCGCCGCAGGCGCTCGGGCTCGGGGGTCACGTCGTGGCTGCGCTCGTACACCACCGCGAGGTTGTACAAGATGTTGCTCAAGATCTCCGGCGCCTTCGGGTCGTCGCTGTCGCGGATAAGCTCGTAGGCGGCCTTGAAGCGGGTGATCGCCACGTCGTAGTCGGTCAGCTCGAAGGCCTTTTGCCCGCTGGTCGCGAGCGCCCGGGCCTGGGT
>NZ_JACCSO010000449.1 GCF_013812955.1 Nannocystis sp.
GGGCGGGACCGCGACCGCGAAGCGCACCGTGACCGCGTGCGTGCGCGCATCGTCCAGGATCGCCGTGGCCTGCGGGTCTCCGCCGCCGGCCGCCAGCGCGGCCTCGAGCGCGTAGATCGTCTGCGCGTACTGGCGGGCGTTGTAGCGGGCCATGCCGGCCCGCTTCCACAGGCCATGGTCGTTCGTGGCGCGCGCGCACACCTCGTAGAGCCGCGCCGCCTCGCTGTACTTGCCCGCGCCGATGCTGCTCACCGCCTGCGCGGCCGCGGGGCAGCTCGCGTCCTGCCGGGACGGGGCTGGCGACGCCGGGGCCGGCGACGGTGGGGCCAGCAGCAGTGGTGGTGCCGCAGTCGCGGCCTGCGGCGTGCACAGCAGCGCCAGCGCCAGGGCGGTGGAGATCGGACTCGTCGTGAGATGCATCGACATGGGCCTCAAGGTTTTGCGAAGGCGGACTCGGGGAACACGCAGCGCGGGGCCTCGCCGAGGATGCTGCGGCACTCCTGCCCGACGATGGTGCAGCCGCAATCGGTGGGGCAGGTGGCGCAGGTCTCGAGCGGCCCCTCGCAGCTGCCGTCGCCGCAGCCGGGCAGCGTGGAGGCGACCGGGGCGGGCTCGGATGGGGCGCAGCGCGGGCTGCCGAGCTCGCCGCGCAGGGTCGCCAGCCGGGCCGTGAGCGCGACGGTGTTCTCCAGGGCGCCGACGTGGATCCACCGCAGCTCGTTGCGACAGTCGAGCAGCAGCGTGATCGGGATGCCCTCGCCCGGCTCGAGCAAACCGGTGGCCCGCAGCAGCCCCTGCACCGCGTCGCCGCTGGCGTCGATCAGCGGCTCCTCGGCGGCGATCGGCATCTGGTCGACGAACTCGCGATACCTCGCCCGGTCCTGGACCTCCCCGACGTGGATCGGCACGAAGCGCACGTCACGACGCCAGCCCTCGCTCAGCGCGCGCAGCATCGGGATCTCGCGCACACAGGGCGCGCAATAGGTCGCCCAGAGGTTGACCAGCTTGGCCGCAGGTGTGCCTCGCACGACCTCGCCGAACGCGATGGTGCCGAACATCTCGTTGGCGCGCAGATACCCGAGCTGGAGCCCGAGCAGCCCCGGCAAGCGGCTCGGCGGCGACACCTCCGCTTCACGGCGAACCGGCGCCGGGGTCGCCGGGTGCTCCGGCGCGCGACTCGGCAGCTCGGCCCGCCTCGCCTCGCCGCTGGCGAGCAGCGGCGTGCCCTCGTCCATCACCTGGTTCATCCGCTGAGGCGCGACCGATACGCTCCACACCATCGCGCCGACCAGCAGCCCCGAGACGATCGCCCCGCCCCACAGCACCCGCCGCAGCTGCGCCGGGCTCAGGTGATCGACCTCGTCCTCGGGGGATGGCACCGTCACTCGGCGATCTCGCAGGGGATGGGGATGATGAGCACCGACTGATTGAGCGCGCGCGACACCTGCTCCTGCTGGCTCGCATCATCGGCATCGGCGCCGCGCACCTGCGACAGCAGCAGGTCCTCGCGGCTCTTCTTCCAGGCGATGAACTGATGCAGCGGATTTCTGAGCAGCTGCTCGCGGGTCAGCGGCTGGCGCTCGCCGAGGCTCAGGCGGATCAATTTTTTGGCCATCTCGTCGCGCTCGCGCGGCGTGGCGGCCAGGTCGGCGATCCACTGCGCGACGTGCTGCATGCGATTTTGGGCCAGGTTGTTGTTGGCGATCATCCGGCTGATCGACGAGCTGCGGTCGCGGCTCGAGCGGCCGAGGATCAGGATCTGCTTGGCCGAGCGCAGGCGATCGCCGAGCCGGCCGAAGCGCTCGCCGTAGTAGCGCTGGGCCGCGCGCGGCAGCCCGCGCTCGGCGCTCGGCTCGTTCTGGTCGAAGTGCACCGTCATCGTGTGTTGCAGCTGCAGCAACAGCTCGCTGAGCTTGCCGTGCTCGATCACGAAGCGGTCGAGCTCCTTGGGGTCGCACTGGGTGGCATCGGTGCCGACCGCCTGGCAGCGGTCCTGCTCGAACTTCCGGATGTCGCGGATCAGCGCCCCCAGCTCCGGCGCACACAGATCCTCCTTCACCGGCATGCAGCGCGCGTCGGCGTCGCACTGGTAGCCGTCGCCGCACTCGCAGCTGTCGCAGGGGTCGCCCTCCTGGCACGGCAGCGGGCCGCTGCTGCGCGGCGCCCGGCAGCGACCGGCGACGCACAGCTCGCCCTCCTGACAGTCGAGGTCCTCGGTCTCGGGGCTGCACTGCCGGACCTGCTGCGTCCCGGTCAACGCGTGACCGAGATACAGGCCGAGCCCGAGCAGCGCCGTCGCCAGCACCGAGATCGCGACCTGCAAGCGTGCCTCTCGCAGACCCGGCGGACGCGCGCTACGGCTGGACATCGTCACCTCGCGCGCCGAAGTAGCGCTCGTAGAACTCCCGCGGCTTGCGACCCTGCACCTGCTTGGCCACCCCCGTCGGACGCCCGTCTCGCAGCGGCACCAGCAGCGCCCCGGGGGCCGCACGCAGCCCCGCCACCGCCTCGCCGAAGGTCAGGTGGCGGTGCAGCTCCGCCGCGACCTCCGGGCCGCGCATGCACGCGAACAGGGGCGAGTCCGCGCTGCCCGCATCGGCCTCGACCGCGAAGCTCCCCGCCAGCTGCGCCAGGTGTTCGCTGGTGAACGGCTCGGCCTGCTCCGCGAACATGCGCTCGAAGACCCCCAGACCGCGCTCGCTGTCGCCGCGACCGAGGCACAGCTGGGCCCGCGCAGCGTCGCAGGCGCGGGCCCGGCTGACGTCGGACACCCCCGCCTCGGGGCTGCATTCGCGTGGGAAGTGAAACAGCTGCAGCTCGACCGCGACCCCGCGCTCGGCCAGCTCGACCTGATACGCCCGCCAGAACGCGTACTCCGCCTTGCAGTGCGGGCACGCGAGATCGAGGAACAGCGCCGCGATGTGCGTCGGCGGGCCGGCGGGGCTCGGCAGGCGCAGGGCCGGGACCTCGAGCTCGCGCAGCGCGACCACGCAGGGTCGCAGCGCCTCCGCCTCGGCGGCGTCATTGCGAAACTGCAGGACCAGCGCGCGCTGGACGGTGACGGCGGTGAGAAAGCCGAGGCCCGCGACCCCCGCGACCATCCATGTGGCGCCGAGCTGTGCACGCGGCGGCCAGACCGGCAGCACTCGGCCGCGGTTGCCGAGCATCGCCGCCAGGAACACCCCGAGGCACACCCCGTCGAGGAACAGGCAGTACAGACACAGCGCCCCGAGCCCGAACACCGCGTAGATCGCCAGGGCCACCGCCACCGCGAGGCCCGCCCAGGAGGCCAGGAGCAGCACCGGTCGGACCAGCGGACGCAGCGTGTGCGGGCTCAGCAAGGTCGCCCCCGCGAGCCCCAGGGTCACCAGGAAGTACGCGCTGGCATAAACCGTCAGCGGCAGCCCGAACACCGTCGCCCAGGCGTCCCCCAGCACCGTGCTGCAGGACAGCAGACCGTCCCCCGAGCACGCGCCGAGGAAGGTGTCGTCGCAGCGATGGTCCGAGCGCAGGCGCAGCACCGTCAGGAGGGCGCTCAGCACCAGCCCGGGCACGCTGAAGGCCCAAACCGAGACGCTCCCGACGAGGTCAGCGCGCACCGGCGAGTCCGAGATTGCAGACATGATCAGGCAGCCCGAGGATAGGGCGTTCTCGCACCGGACGCCCAGCAAAAAACCGCCCGGCCCACCGGCAGGACCGCCTGCTCGCCCGGATCTCGACGAGGGTGCGCCTGCCCCCTCAGCCCGCGAGCACCCGCTGCAACCGCGCCGGCAGCCGCGACTCCCAGCCGGGCACCGCCAGCGTCGCCAGATCGGTGCTCGCGTGGGTGTTCCACAGCAGCACCGGCCCCACGCGTCCGGCCGCGACCTCGGCCTGCAGCGCCGCGGCC
>NZ_JACCSO010000450.1 GCF_013812955.1 Nannocystis sp.
CACCAGCTCTGGTGAGCCAAGGATCCCCATCGCGGTCACGGCCTCGAGGCTATCGGGCGCACGGCGCAAGAGCTCCTGGTCGCCAAGCTCGCCCCGCATTGCCAGGAGTCGCAGCGCCCCCGGGGGGGGCTGGTGTTCCGATGCGAGCGCGCGCACGTGCCCCCATGTAGTCATGTCGCCTAGCACCAACAGCGCGGTAGCTAGCGGCACGGATCCAGGGTGTTTTGAGAGCGCCTTTCGTAACATCGGGGCAGCGGACGATAGCCCGACTTTTGCCAGTGCCAGTGCGGCGGTTTCCTGGACGTGGAGGGGACGGGTAGCAAAACCACGAAGCACTACTTCGCCCTGCACTTGCCGCCGCCAGCCCAGCGTGGAGATCAGCATACGCATGATCGATGGCGGAGCTCGCTCGAGCGCTTCATGTAACGCCGGATCGAGGGCATGACCGGTGGCCATCCGCAGCCCCTGTTCCCACGCGGGCAGCATCGCCTCCGGGCTGACCACAATCAGCTCCAGGAGTGGCCCGGCGTCGTTTGGCGCCGTGAGCCCGGAGCCAAGTGCATAGGCCATGGCCGTGATTGTGTCCCCGTCCGCGAAGTCGTCCGTGTGCACGGCTGACTCGACGTGCTCGAGGCTCCGCAGTCGCGCGACGGCGCCGTAGGCCTGCCACGTGTTCAGCTGGGCGAGTAGCCGATCGTCGAACGGCGCCACGTCGGGCCAGCGGGTCATCGGGCGGTGCAGCAGCGACATCCGGTGCTCGAGCAAGAACGCCATCTCATCAACGTGCTCGTCGATGAATGTCGCGGCGAAGTCCCCCGCGCGCCGGTCGGTGGCCAGGTTCCAATTCATACAGGAATGGTCTCCACGACACATGCGCCAACCTCGCCCGCGTTCGAGCATCCGTAGACGAGGGTGCGAAGGGTTTCCGGTCGACGATCTCCCGCGGCCTTTGTCGCCCACAACGCACGCGCGACGAGCAGCGCGCCGGAGGCCGCACCGGCGTCACCCAGCGACTCGTTGATCGAGGTGACCAGAAATGGCTCCGGAAACAACGTCGTATGGCGCAGGTACGCTTGGACGAGTTCGCGCGTCCAAAATACCGCTCCCGGCTGACAGGATAACGCATACTCGACGCGCTCTTCCCCGAGCCCGGCGAGTTCACGCAGGCACGTGAGCACATGCGTGAGCCCGGCCGCAAGGCTAGGCGACTCACGTTCTTGATAGGGCCGTGGTTCGCGCCCCGTCGCGGAGGCGATGATTCGTCCGTATACTGGATATGCGACACGACGCGGCGGGTGGCCCGCCAACAGGATGAATGCGGCGCCTTCACCAGGAAGCAATCCGTCGATGTTGTCTGCGCCCAGAGCTCGGTTCGTACGGGCCAGATCGGCCAGCGACACGAGGTCGCACAGCGAGTCGAGCGCCCCGATCAGGACCCACGGTGCCGCACGTGAACGCAGCAAGTTCTCCGCGTGCGCGAGGGCGGTGAAGAAGCTGGCGCGCCCACCCCGAATAATCCCCCCTTTTGCCACTTCGAGCCGCATGCTCTGTGGCGATTCGTTCTCTAAGGCGTGTACGATGGCGGGCACGTCCAGCGAGCCACCATCTTCGTCGGCCGGCAGGGCCAGCACCAACGGAAGGCACGGTGCTAGCGGCTTTTCGATTTCAGCCAGCACATCTGTGAGGGCAGTAACCCCGAGGCCGATCACGCGCTCGGTGCGGTCCAGGTGCGGTGGCAACAGCGGCAACAGGCAGGCTCGGAGAGGCTCGTCCGGCGCGAGCTCGATCTGTGTCTCGACGAACCGCTTGGTGCCTGCGTGCATCTCCGCGACGCTGGTCTTCCAGCTGAGACCTAACGGGGTACACATACCCACAGCGATTATGTCCATCATAGTGCGGTCTCCCAGGATTCGAGCTCGCGTACAATGTCTACGTCACGCGCGCTCGGCGCTGTCTCTGCCGGCAATGCTGTACGGAGGTACAGCGTAACGCTCCGCAGCTCCGGTTCGAGCAGCACGCCGTCGAGGCTCATCTGCACGCGCCGATCTGCGCCGCTGCGACGGACGCGGCGCACACCGATCCGAATTCGCGGCAGATCGAACATGAGGGCGCCCACGGGCGAGAAGCCAACGAGTTCGACGGGCTCGCCTCCCGACAGGCGCTGCGGCGCGACGAGACCGGGCGCCGCGGCACTATAGTAGCGCGGGTCGAAGTCGTCGGGCCACAGCGGCGCGCGGGTCCGCATCCACGTCTCGGTGAACGTTCCCGCCAGAGCCAGCCGCGGCTGCCAGCCGCGCGCGACTGGGCCGAACCCAGCAGGCGACGGACGATCATTCCACGCCGCGATTCGCTGGTCAGGGCGCTCAAAATTCGGCGCGGGCTTGTCCCTCGCGTGTGCCGGATCCTTGTAGAGCCCACACCCGACCGGATTACGGGGCTCCTGGGCGACGAGGCGTTCATCGTCGAGGATACTGCCACCGAAGCTGCGCTCATAGCAAAGCGGGAGGGACATGAACGGTGCAGGGGCGGACAGCGCCGTGCCGCCGAGGGCTCGCTGCCAGACGCGATCCCCAAACACGAGCAGTGAGACCGCGCAAGGCCCGACTCGTACTCTCGCGGTCATCGTTTGGGCCGGCTCTCCCCGCGGTGCATGGACATAGCCGTCGACATAGATATCCGTGCCTAGTCGCATTGGAGCTGTCTGCGCTTCCTGGCGGATGCTCGAGATGCCGCGTGTCCCCCAGAACATGTCGTCGATCGGAGGAGGCCGCTGCTCGGCGCACACTTCGAGCGGCGCTGCCCGATCGGCGTCTTGGGGAGGCACGGCGAAGCGAGCCGCCACACAGACGACATCGACACCAGCACCGTCGGGCATGATCGACGGAAACGTGATCGCGCTGTACGGCGTGAGGTTGTTCAGGTTCGCCATGACGACGTAGATGCGCAGGCTATCACAGTTCCTAGGGTTCGCACCGCACCGCACCACACCGCCGGGCGGTGCGATTCCGAGCGGTCGAATCCGCGCGGCGTAACGACGGGCGTGCGTTCCGTGACACCCCGAGGATGTTCGTACCCGAGCAGGACCAACTATCGAGCAGCGAGGGTAGTAATTTCCACTTGGCCGCGCGGACACGCACGCCCTCAATGACTTTTCGCGTTGATCTCCCCACGCTTCACAGAGATCCTGGCCGGACATGGAGGTCATGGGCCGAGATGGGCGTTACGAGCTGCACACCCTGATTGGCCAGGGTGCTCGCGGCGCCGTGTATTGCGCCGTGGACCTGAAACGGCGCCTGCCTGTTGTTATCAAGTTCTTCGAAACGGCGATTGCCACCACCGCGCTCGCTAAGTACGCGGAGACCTCCGCCGCGATCAAGCGCGCCGGCATTGCCGCCGCCCTGACGCCGTACGATGTCGTGGTCACGCAGGCTCCAGGACCCTTCGCGGTGTTCACTGTCCAGGCTGGCGACACTCTCGAGTCACAGCTCAACGCTGACGCCTGTAAATGGGCTCGCGCCGTCGAGATCGTGGCGAGTTGCGCAGAGACCCTCGTCGCCGTCCAGGTCGCTACAGGAGAAATCCATGGAGACCTCAAGCCAAGCAACGTGTGGATCACCAAGAAGGGCGACACGCTAGTGATGGACCTCGGCACCGCCGGATTCGGCCCGTTTGGGCCGGTGCGACGCGGAGCAGAGCTCGTAGAGTACCGCGCACCCGAGCAGCTAGAAGGCACCCCTGGTGATGCCCGCGCCGACGTGTTCTCCCTCGGCGTACTACTTGTCGAATTGACCACGGGCATCCACCCTTTCGCCGGCATGACCGCCTTTCAAGCCGCCCACAAACTTACGCAGACCCCGCCGGATCTCGCCGAGGTCACGCGCGGCATGTCGGTTGGCGGCGCCCGCGAAGTCATCAAACTCGTGACCCGCGCCCTCGCTAGCAGGCCCGACGAGCGCCACGTCGATGTCCGAGCGTTCGGTGCGGCGCTGGCCTATGTAAGGGGGATCGTTGGCGCGCCGGCAATGTCGCTACCACGGCGCGCGGCAGCCCTGCCACCCCCGCGGCCGCCGGCCTCACCTGTCGCGGATCCGACGACCATCCAGCGCCTGCCAAATTTGCGGCAGCTGTTCAAGCATATGTCGGCACCTCCGCCTCCTTCGGCAGCGTCAGCGGATCCCTCGCGCGCTGAACCCGCGACCCTGGAGCAGCCACCTCCCACGCCTCTCGCCTTGGTCGCCGCGCAAATGCCGCCACTGTCTCGACCTGTCCTTGCGGATAGCATCGAACGGGACGTCCGTCGGCCGGTCGACGACCACGCGACGCAGGCCCTGCCGCGGATCCTCCGCAGCCCCACACCGGCCAACTACGAGAGAGCAACAGTTCCTGTCTCTGCAGACAGGACCGAAAGAGACATCCGTCACCATGTCCACGGCGATGCGACGCAGGCCCTGCCGCGGCTCATCCGCAGTCCCATGTCGGACGACTACAAGATGGCGACCGTGACTGTCCCTGCGGATAGGACCGAACGGGATATCCGTCCGCGCGTCGACGGCGATGCGACGCAGGCCCTGCCGCGGCCCGTCCACAAACCCGCGCCGGCCACCGATGAGATGGCAACTGTCTCGCTGCCTCGCCGCGTCACCATGCCACACCCGACTCCCGAGACGACGATGCTCCTGCTCGAAACCAGCACACAGGTGAAGCCGATCTCAGACCCTGAGCGATCAGATCTCGTTGCGCAAGCATCTTCGAGCACGGGCCCGGGCGAACCGCCCGCACCCACAACTAAACCCGTCTTCCGCCCACCCTCGGCGCGATTGCAGTGGATAGTGATCGGGCTCAACCTCTGCGTCGTCCTCGCGCTCGTCGTTCTCGCCTTGGCTGTCATTTGGTAATCCGTACTGTGGTCACGCGAACAGGCCCGCGAGCTGGCGGCGCTGACGACGGATCGGCGCCATCGGCTCCAGCTGCGGGCGACGGTTAGCCGGTAGCCCGAGCTGCAGCGCCAAAAGATATGCCGGCCGCCGCCGCATCGGCCCTTCGCACAGCATCTGACGCAGCGCCACGGCGTCGTGCGGCCGGCCGGCGAGGTAGCGTTGCTCGACCGCGAACCGGGAACGCTGCTTCCGCCACCACATTAACAGCTTCAGCGCGTCGGGCAGTGGCAAGTCGTCCTCGGGATGGTTCGAGAGCGCCTCCTCCTCCGGCGGAAAGCACACGAAGTTCTCGTCTTCCAAGTCGAGCCCAGTGATCGCCGCGATCACTTCGCCCGCAAGACGCGCGTGTGCTTCGTCCTCGAGCCAAGGGATCGCGGCATCCACGGCGTCAACGGTCCCAAGGAACCCGAGGGCCCACAGCCCCGGCCCGCGCAGCGACGCCACCGCCGTCAGGATCGCAGCGCGATCCGCCGGATCCCCGCGCAGCGCCAGCAGAAGCAGCGCCTGGCCCGCGCCGGGATCACAGGCATTGGCGAGGCCCTGCGCGCAGCGCCACGCTTGCGGAAGATCCAGCAACACCCCAGCCGTCAAGGCTACGTCGCGCACGTCTGGGTGGTCCGATCCCAACGCGGTCATGACCTCTCGTGTGTGGCGTGGGGTGCCCACTAGTCGCGGTATCAGGCGCAGCCCCAACATTCTGTCGACCGAACGGTCGCTGGTCAACATCCGCGGCACCACTTGGTCAAGCGCCTCGTCGTGGAATGCCAAAACCCGCGCGGCCGTGTATCGCAGGTCAGCGTCCTCTGCCGCCAGCATCGACCCCAGGCGCGGGTACAGCGGGCCGAGCTCGCAGCACTCGAGTGCGCGCGCCAGCTCCGGGCGCTGGGCTGGCGACGAGTACAGCTCCGTAAACACAGCGTCGAATCCCGCGGGGCCCGGCGTCTGTAGCAGAGCCAGCGCGGCTGCCCGAACCCTTGTCGGCTCGGCGTCGATGTCGGCGATCGTCGGCAGCAGCAGGCGATCTGCCACTTGCATGCCGTTAGCCAACAGGGCGTTAAGGTGCGCCATCAGCCTTCCCTCCGGGCCAATCTCGACCTCGCGCATGCTGTAGTTCGGGGCGACCATGCTGGCCTCCCATCGCTCCCACAGGAACTCGGCCTCGTCGAGGTGATCGTCGACGAGCTCCCACAATGGTTCGAACGATTCGGACATGCTCCATCGCCTCAATTGATCTGCACCGATCCGCCCTTGATCCGGTTCGTCCCCTTCGCACGGGTCTCCACGTATGCCCCGCGGATCACCAGCTTGCCGTTCTTCTTAAGCGAGATCGACGCCTCGCCGCAGCGCAACTCGATCTCTTCCTCGCCCGTAAGAATGATCCGATTGCCGTCGACATTCGCGGCGCGCGGCTGCACAGCTGGGGACGTCTCGACGAGACCGACGATCAACGGTAGACGAGCGTCGCCGCGTTCGAATAGCAGCGCGCACGGGCGGCGCTCTATGACCGCGGCCTGCAACGTCGCCGCGTCGAGCGCGACCAGCAGCCTCGCCGACATCGGCCCACTCTGGTTGCCTGGGAAGTCGATTGACGCCCCCTTCTCTGGGTCGAACTCGACGATATGGCCAATGCACACGGCCGGCAGTGCTTGCACCGTGGCCGCGACGGGCTCGAATGGGACGACGGTACGCTGCTTGTGCGAACGGCTAGCCATGACACCTCCTCGCCGCGGACCGCGGCCTAATTGAGCTTGACTTTCGACCCCTTGATGACGACTTCGCCGCTGGCCTTGATGCTCAGCTTCTTGCCATTGACAGCGATGTCGCCGTTCTTGCTGATTGTCACTTTCGCGGTGCCGACCTCGATGGTCAGCTTGTCCGCAACGAGCACGCCAGCCTGCTTGCCGACGCTAACCCGCAGGTCCTTGTTCGACGTCAGGTTCATGTTCTGGGCTGCGGAGATGATGATATTAGCGCCGGCCGACGCGCTGACGTTAGCACCAGCCCTCACACTGTGGCTCCCGCCGACGTTCAGACTGCTGTCGGCGCCGACCACGACCATCTTGGCGAGCCCGACCTCCTCCGCCTTCGCCAAGCCGACGGTCTCGTTCATTACCCCGCCCACGCTGACCTGGTAGGCTGCGCCAATTGTCAGAGCCTTGGCCGCACCAACTGTCTCCGCACTGGCGACCGTAACCATCTCGCTGCGGTTGCCGCCGATTGTGAACGTCGCGTTGGCGCCGACCTGCTCATCGAGGTTAGCGCCAACTGCGATCGACATGTTGACGCCGATCTGCTCGCTGTGGTTGGAGCCGACCGTGACCGACTTGTCGACCCCGATCGATTCACTCTGGTTGTTGACGACCGACTTCTTGCGATCGTTGCCGACACTCAGCGTCTCGTCGTGGCCGACGGTCTGGTTCTTGTCGTTCTCAACCGCGATCGTCCAGTCCTTCTGCGCATGGAGGAACACCTCCTCGCTGCCCTTCTGGTCTTCAAACCGCAGTTCGTTGGAACCCCCGCCACCCGGGCTCGAATCGGACTTGATCGTGCTCGCCGTCTTCTTGTCCGGTAGTGGGTACGGCGGCTGGTTGTTGCCATGATACACGCGGCCTGTGATGATCGGCCGGTCCGCGTCCCCCTCGATGAAGTCCACGATCACCTCGTGGCCGATGCGCGGGATCCACATCGCCCCCCAGCCCTGGCCGGCCCACATCTGACTCACACGCACCCAGCACGAGCTGTTCTCGTCACGCTTGCCCATACGGTCCCAGTGGAACTGCACCTTCACCCGCCCATGCTCGTCGGTGTGAACCTCCTCGCCCCCGGGGCCCACCACGATCGCCGTCTGCACGCCTCGCATCTCGGGCCGCAAGGGCCACTCGGCGGGCCGATAAGGCACGTCCGCCGGGATACACTCGAATGAGTTGCTGTAGCTCGAGTCCAGCCCAGTCCCGCTCAGCGCCAGGGCCTGCGGCTGCTCCCCATGGTGGCGCACAGACAGCAACAGGTACTTGCGCTGAACGTCGTCTCGCAGCGCCCCGGAGCTTGAGCTCAGCTCGAAAATGTGCCCCGGCAGGAGTCGCGGGCAGTTGCTCTCGCCCTCCCCGCGGTGCTGCAGCGCCTGAAACGCCTGGAGGCGCAACTTGGCGGCCCGTCGCGCCAGCGCTGGCTCGTCGTAACGGCCAGGGAATTCGTACACCTCGAGATCGCCCGCGCCCGCGGTCGCCTGGCCTTCCAGGGTGTCGTCCGGTGTCGCGAAGTTGAAGTCTCGAACCGTGAATTTGCCGGGGGTCAGTTGCTGGGTGTAGCGAAAGCGCCGCACGACGTCGCGGTCGGCCGCGCTCTCCACATCGTTAAACTGAACGACCGCATTGCCGCCGATCGTCCCATAAGCGGCGGTGCCGTCGCCGATCACCAACACATGCCCCTCGGCGGAATGCTCGAAACAATGATAGAGCCCGTCCTCCGCCAGCAGGCGGCGCACGAAGTCCCAGTCCGTCTCTCGATATTGCACACAATACCCGCGGACCGGCGACGGCTGTGCGAGCGCGAAGCGGACTCCGCTCTTCGGCACCCCGGCGCCCTTGAGCACGTCCTCGACTATCTGGGAGGTGCTCATATCCTGAAAAATACGGCAGTCTTGGCGGTGCAGCAGTGGCCACACCCGCGGGACCACGCGGACGTGGTATAGCCCAAATCGATCATCTTGCCGGCCCTGACTGGCACCGTGTACGATCCCGTGGACCCACCGCGGCGTGTCGCCCTCATGGACACCAAGGATTGTCAGCAGCGCCGGCTTGCGGAGCATGGTGGCTAGGTCGAGATCCCGGTTAGGACACGCCAAGTCCGCGTTGAGTTCGAACAATCCTGAGATCGACTCTACGAGATCGAAGCGGACGACATGAAGCGGGTCTTGGACGCCCTCGACCTCGACTAAGAAGCATGCACTGTTCTTCGCTGGCGCTTGCATAGAGGGTTCCAGGGCGGCAGTGTACCGGCTGCTACCACACTGCGCAACGCCGTGCCCATGCACCGCGCGCGCGGAACTGTTCGTTGATCTCCAAGATCGCAGGGACGCGTTCGCGCATGGCGTATTCGCGCGCAACACTCTGCGCGCTTTCATGGCCGCTCGACTGCGCACGACGATTTTTCGAGCTGATCGAACCTTCTCTTTCCAGACACCAAAGGGTAGGCTGGGGCGGGGAGCACATGGATGGAAGATCGACGTCACACCGAGCCGTGGCAGAGCGCGAGACCGAGCAGCGCCTCGGCCTCTGAGGATATTGATACTACCGCGGCGCGGACGCAACCGACGCCGACGCCTGCGAGCACAGGGGATGAACAGCTCCGAGGCCTCGCTATCGATGGGCGCTATCAAATCGACGCTTGCATTGGTGTCGGCGGAATGTCCCGGGTCTATTCCGGGCACCACATGCAAACCGGTGTGCGCGTCGCGATCAAGCTCATCGATCCTGCGCTGTCGCGTGACCCGGCCATCAAGCAGCGCCTTCTCGGAGAGGCGCGGGCGATGATGGAGCTGCAGAGCAACCACATCGTCCGGGCGCTCGACGTCGGAGCCCTGCCCTCGGGCCAACTGTACGTAATTATGGATTATCTCGGAGGTGAGAATCTTGACGCGCTCCTCACCAGAGAAGGCCCGCTGCCTTGGGCCCGTGTGGCGGCGATAGGCTTGCAGATTTGCGACGGGCTGGCCACCGCCCATCGCGGCGGCATCATCCACCGCGACATCAAGCCGCAAAACTGTTTCAGAACGACGATCGATGATACCCAAGAGCACATAAAGATTATCGATTTTGGCGTCGCACGTGAGATCCGCATTGATGCGGGATTAACCGAGCAAGGCGTTCTTCCGGGCACATCCGAGTATATGGCGCCGGAGTTGGTGAAGCGCGGGGTGCGAGCGAATGAGCGCTCAGACATCTACGCTGTCGGCGTGACCTTGTATAAACTGTTGACGGGGCACGTACCATTCCAAGGCGCGACCTACATGGAGACGCTTCGTCGGCACGTCGATGAGCCGCTGGTGCTGCCTAGCCTGGCCGCGCCGGATCGCGGCATCCCACGGGAAGTCGACGAGCTGATCGCCTGCGCCCTCACCAAGAATCCTGAGGAACGGTTTTCCAACGCGGGGGAACTGGCGCGCACTCTCCGTGCCATCCTCGAACGCCCGCCCCACACGACCTTGGCCAGTAGCTCCAGTGACGGTCCCGGAAAGCACGCGTCTACCGGCAGGCCCGGACAGCAAGGGCTCGCCTCGTCCATGCTTTTACCGGTCGGCCCACGCAGAGCCCAGCCTGACGATGCGCGAGTACAGGACCCGCCTCGCGCTGCGCCCCGGACTCTCGACTCGCGGTTCGTGCTTCTCCGCATGACCACACTCATGGCCGTGAGCGCGTTATTCATGGTCGGCACGTTCGTGATCCGCCCGCGCGCGGAGGCCTCACCGAAATCACCGACCGCAGCAGAAGAACCTTCAGCCGCGCTCATTGCGGCCAAGACTGACAGATTGCCCTCGTCGCCGCCGGCCGCCGCAAGGGCGATGGCCTCAGAGCCCACTGCAAAAGCTCGAACGCACGCGCCAACGTCAATCAGTGCGACCCCGCCGACCGATACGAAGCAACCGCCCATCGAATCGCCGCCTGGCGACTTGGCTGCGCCGGAGACACCTGTCGTTGAGCCGGACGGCCTGGGCCCGCCTATCGCCGACGACCCGCTGATTGTCGTGGATCCAGAACAGCCGCCGGAGCCAATTGCGCCGGCCGAATCGGCGGCCACGCCCGAACCGACGGTCCCGCCCGAGCGCAACTTCGGCTACACCGGCGCGCGCAAGCTGGTCGAGGAGCAGCACGTGTATCTGCGCAACGAGTGCATGGGCAAAAAAGCCAAGAAGCCGCTTGCACGCTTGAAGTTTCGTGCCGACGTCCGTTCCGACGGGAGGCCCGCGCTCAGCGTGTTCTCTGGTGAAAAAGCCGTGCGCAGTTGCGTACGCGACCTGTTCAAGTTCCCGTTCGACTCGAGCCCTCGAGGCGGCGCCTTCGAATACACGCTGACGATGACCACCGCCAGCCTGAAACCCGTGGCGGTCGATCCCGAGAAGGTGAACTGAGGCCCACATGACGAGTCTCGCCTCATCCTCGCAGTTCGACCTCCGCCGGTTCTCCGCTGGCGTCGGTCTGGTCGCTAGCCTCCTCGGCGTCGGCGTCGGCGTCCACCTGACCCTCCTCAAGTTCAAGATGGTCTACACGCCGTGCTTGAGCCCGACCGGTGGCTGCCAGGTCGGCGGCCTCAGTTGCGGCGCGGCGCTCGAGTCGACAATGTCGACGCTCTTCGGGCTCCCCATCAGCCTGTGGGGCTCCGCGTTCTACCTCGCCACCGCCGCGCTGACCGCCAGCCTCCTCGTGTGCCGCGAGAGCTTCGGCGGGACCGCGGCCCACATCCTCCTGCTGTTCGCGTGCCTCGGCGTGGCCATCAGCGGCGCGCTCGCCGCCTATACCGCGTTCGTGTTACCGTCGCCGTGCCCGTTCTGCCTCGCGCTCTACGCCATCAGCGCGCTCTTGCTGTGGACCGCGTGGACGGTTCGCCAACCCAGAGACACCCACGCGCTGCGCTACCGCGAACTCTTGCGCGACCGCCCTGCCGATGCCGTGCACTGCGCCTTCGTCGCGCTACTGGTGTTCGTGTGCGGCGCCGGGATACAGTCGCTGGCCTACCATGGCATGCGCCATCAGGTGGACGCGCAAGTCGGCTGCCCCAAGCCGAAGGACCCGCTGCCAGACGCCACCATCAAGTTTGGCGCCAGGAATCCCGCCGCGATCATCGCCGTGTTCCTGGATATGTCGTGCCCAGCATGTCGCCGCGAGTTTCGCATGCTCGCCAAAACGGTCAGCGGCCAGAAGTTTCCCGTGCCGGTCCAGCTGTGGATCTACCACACGCCGCGACAAACCTGCGATCTGGACGCATTCCCCGGTGGCTACCGCAAGGCGGATCCTGAGGCACGCAATGCCGACGCCTGCCTTGCCGCCCGCGCCGTGGAATGCATGGAGAAGCTGAGCGCTGGCCAGGGCTTCTGGTTGATCGGCGGATTGTTCGCCCTGCAAGAAAAGATCGATCCCAATACTCCGCTGTTTACACCCGAGAGAATCGCCGACCGCGCCGCGGATCGCGGCCTTGAGATCGACCCCGACGACCCGCGCAACGTGCTGTACGACTGCATCGACACAGATGCTACGGTGCTCAACCGCATTACCACCCACCAGCGTTTCGCCGAGGATGAAAAGTTCAAGGTCCCGACCGTCGCGGTCTATCGCGCAATCGATGGCGCACCGGACCTCGAACGGAGGCCGCTGTTCGCGGATGCCGACACCCCGATCGAGGTCCTGAGCACCTACGCCGCCCAGCAAGCCGCCGTGGAGGTGGTCAAATGACTCGACCGAACCGCATTGAACCGACGACTGCCCTGCTCGTCATCCTCACCGGCATGATGACGGTCACCATTCTCGCGGTGATCTATCTCGTGGCCTTCGCCGATCCGGGCCCGATCGGACAAGCCCCGCCGCCAGGCGCGCCCCTCCTCGTCGAGCCGGAAGGCCCACCGCGTTGCGACGCCGCGAGCCTCGAGACGATGACGTGCCCACCCGGACACTACTGCAACATCAACACCTGCGTGAAGATCGAAAAGGACCCGCTGTGCGGCGAGGGGGAGAGCTGCCGCGAGTGTGACTGCAAGACCGGCCTCGTGTGCCATCACAACACCTGCATGGCCCAGACCATGGTCGAAGAAGTCCCGCTGATCTGCCAGGAGGACGAGAACCTGAGCAAAGCGGTCAAGCGGCTGGTCGAGCTGTGCAAGACCCGCAAAGCGGATCCCAACCAGATCGTCTCGACCGCCTCGTGCTCAGTCCAGGAGTGGGAGGACCTCGCTCTGAATGACAAAGACTTCGATCTGATGCTCGCCGCGTTCCCGAACCGCTTCGCCGTGCACTTCCCGATCGGCCGGCCGAACCTATCCCGCCGCGACTGGCCAAAAGCCGCCGACCGAGAATTCGCGATCGGGCAGATCCGAGCATACCGCCAAGTCCTGGGCGAAGCAAAGCAGATCTTCGTGATCGGCCGGGCCAGCCCCGACGGGGATCCGAAACACAACCACGTGCTCGCCCTGGCGCGCATGAACCTTGTGAGCGAGCTGATCGACAAGGTCGTCTATGAAGGGATGACCCCGACAGAGCGCGCCAGGAAGCCGATCCACTCGCGCTCGTTCACGTTACCGACAACGCGGCCGATCCGTCCGGAGAAGTACGACAAGGTCTATCTGACCAACCCTGCTGGCTCGAAGTCCCTGAACCTCGACCCGCTCATGGCGTGGGACGAACGCTCGCTCAAGGACCTCCGGACCAAGCTCGACGACAAGGCGATGATCACCGAGATCGACAGCCCCGAGTACAGCAAGCTGCTCAACGCGATCAACCGCGTTGTCCTCGTCATCCCGATCCCGTGCACCGGCGACGAGTACGAAGAACGCCGCAACGATCTCGAGGCGGCAGCAGCGGCCGCCGGAGGTGGCCCGTGAGCCCGGTGGGTGCGCGGCGGTTCGCGCTCGGCACGGGCTTCATCGCGGTGGTCGCCGTGTGCATGGCGGTACTGATCGGCCTGCGCCTGCACCGGACCCGCGCCGCTCTGTCCTACCTGAAACACGCGGAGGGCTGCTTGCCTTCGGCGGCCTCTACGAGAACACCATGACGACACCGCCCTCCGCGAACAACGCCGCGTTGGCCCAGATGTACATCTGGTGGTCGCTCATTAACCTGTTCCTTGCGGTGACGGCGATCTGCGTGACGCTGTGGGCGTTCGTACAGGAACGGGACCTCCGCGGCGAGCTCGTCCAAGTCACCGCCGCGAGGGCTTGTCCACAGAAGGTCATCGTCTCCGCGAAGCCACCGATCGTCGACGAGGCCTTCGTGCCGGCTCCGCCACAGGACCAGGCCAAGTCCGGCTACATCGGCCGCTCGGGCACCTCGATCGTCGCCGCGATGACCCTTGAGCTCGAGGCGCTCCGCGAGGGCAGGCCCGAGGGGCCCATCGAGCACCTACGCCTCGGTTCGCAGCAGGTTCTACCCCCGCGCACGATTCACGTCGTAAACCTGTGGGCCACATGGTGCGCCCCATGCCTCGAGGAGCTGCCGGACTTCAAGGCCATGTTCACCCGGCGTCCCGACTGGGGCGACAAGGTCCGCTTCGTGCCCATCATGCTCAAGGACGCCGCCGCGCCCGAGGCGGCTTACCGTGATAAGGTGATGCCGACCGCACCGTACAAGCTCGCCGACCGCGGCTTCAACGATCCGCTGGCCGCCATCCTCACCGCCGACGAGCAGCGCACGCTCTTCAAGGGCAACCTTCCCGTCACGCTCATCCTCGACTGCAACCGCCGCGTCCGCTGGGCCCAATTCGACAAGCTGCAAGGCGGCCAGTTCAAAGAGCTCGAGGGGTACATCGACCGCTTCATCGATGAGATCGACGACGACAGCCCCGGAGCCTGGTGCTCCCAGGAGTGGCCCGGAAACGGCCGCTGTGAGGGCGATGAGAACACCGAAAAACACCACAGCCTCGCCGACTGCGGCCCGCTACGAAAGATCTCGAAGAGCCCCGGCGATCCCGCCGTGGCCGTTTCAGTGCCACCGCCCGCGGAACCCTTGTGCCCTGAAGACAGCGTGACGCTCCCGGATGGCCGCTGCAAGCCTAAGCTGCGAGGCGACACCAAGGTGACTCCCCACAAACAACCCGTCATGGCGACCTGCGGCAATGGAGAGTGCAACGACGGCGAGGACAACACGAACTGCTGCGAGGACTGTGCCTGTGAAGCGCCGATGGTCTGCAGGCAGATGGGCGCCGGCCCGAAGCGCTGCCTGCTCCCCGGGCTTCAGAAGAAGTAGTCGAAGAACGAGGCGGGTTTGGGTTCCCGCCTACTCAGGATCTTCAAAGCAATAGAGCTGACGAGGAGATGAGCAGTCAGGGGTGCTATAGTTGGTCCATTTTATATCCAAGGCCTGAGAGTACCCGGTCGCCCCTTTAGCCATGCCCGAGGGCGACCCCCAATTAACGCAGTGCCTGTCTACATACAGCTGAGTTCCATCCTCGTCAGTGTTTGACCAGGGGAGTACATCCTGCATGGAAATTTTTGCCTCTGTCATGTCGATAGCATGGTCGAGGCTGCCGTCGATCAAGCCCGACCACCCATCTGCAACCTTCGTAATGCCGTCCGCCAGAATGTAAAGACCTGCGAAGCTTGGCATGCTGGCCGCCGTGAAGCGCGCTGACGGGCTACTGTTCGTGTCGCTCAGCCATGCCTTAAACGTCCCGCTCAGTCCCGCGGCTTGGGCCCTCGCGTTACATTGCGCATCGGCCCCTGAAAGCCCTGTCAAGCCCTGCATGTCACCCATTTTTCGCATATTCCCCTGATAGGCCTCGCTCGTTACGAACACGATACGACGGGAGAGCATGCAGGAATTTTCGCATCCGTCGCCATTCATCAGGTTTCCATCGTCGCACTCCTCCTTCCCAGCCTCCACGAAGCTGTCTCCGCACGACGCCATCTTGCAGCCTTCTACGCACGCGTCCGTGTTGTCCGCATTGCCATCGTCGCACGCCTCGTCTCCCTCCACCACTGAATCCCCACAAATGGGAGCACAATCCGCTGGACAGGAGCTGTAGGTCTCATCACCTGCGCACACGCCATCCCCGCACGGCGCCTCGGTGGTCATCCCCGTCGTCTTGGTCGGATCGCTGGATGTTTCGGTCTGCGTACCGGTCTCCGTCGTTTCGCTTGTCATCAGGGTGCTCGTTGTATCGGCCTCCGTGCTTGTACCGGTGGTATCCGTGGTCATGGCGGTGGTGGTACCATCGGTCATCGTCGTACCGCCCGTCTGTTTCTCGAAGTCTTCGTTCTTTGCGGTCCAGTCGATGAGATTACAAGCAACAGCCGGGGCGACGAGGGCGACGAGGGTGACCAGGTGACGCATGACTGCCCGATTATCGTCCTGACCGCGCAGCTTGACAAGGCTTCGGCGCAGCGAGGGCACTCGGCGAGCATGCAGGCGCCACCTTGACGCGTCCGAACACCGCGTGACCTCCTAGGCCAAGTGGGGTTTTAGGCCAGGTTCCGCCGCAGGGCGCCAAGAGCATCGTTCCCGCTCGCTTCCCTCCCGTGGCCTATCTTGCGCCGACCAGGGGGCGTATGATGCGGCCACCAAGGAACGCCGATGAAGCTCGCCGCTACATGTTTCGCCCCGCTCCTTTCCCTGTCGGTCGTAAGTGCGGCGCCCGCCATCGCTACAGCCAGGCCGCTTGCAGCGCGGGTGTGGGCTGAGCACCCGGGGATGATGGCTCAGGCCTCGGGCGCTGGCAGGCCGGCAGCGATGAGCTCCAAGGACGATCGCGCGGCGGCCGCCGCCTCGAAGTACGAGCAGAACCGCCCCGTTGAGGCCGCGCTCGGGTTCGAGGGCCTGTGGAAAGACTACCCGGACGCGCCCGACTTCCTGTTCAACGCGGCGACCAGCCGCTTCGCCGCCGGCCACTTCGCCCACACGATCGCCCACACGGATCAGTACCTGGCGGTGAAGACGCTCGGCGAGTCGGAGCGCAAGGCCGCTGAGACCCAGCGCAGGGCCGCCGTCCTGCAGACCGGCGTTGTCGCGGTGACTGTCCAGCTCGGCGCGTCTCCGCAAGGGGCAGCCGTCGTCGAGCTCGTCGCGCAGTTCGTCTCCAGCGACTCCAGCGACATCCGATCCGAGCTCGTGTTCAAGGCGAAGCCCGATGGCACCGGGACATTGCACCTCGACCCCGGGTTCTGGACCGTGCGCGCTCAGGCCGCAGGCTATCAGTCGGCTGAACGGCAGGTGGAGGTGCACAAGGGCCAGACCGCGACGGTCGGACTTGACCTCGCACCCGCGCTGCAGGTTACCCCACCTGACGGCCCCATCGAACGTCCGCAGCATCCGCGTGAGGTCCCGCCCGTGGTCGTGCGTCGCAGCAAGATCGGCTTTGGCGTCGTCGGTGGTGTGTCCGCGGCCGCGGGTGTCGGCGTGATCATCTCCGGAAGCATCCAGGCCCGCAACGCCAGGGACTGCACGAAAGACTACCAGAGCTGTGCTATCGACCTTTCCCACGGTGTGACGAATCGCGGCGTAGGAGTGCTGGTGCTCGGCACCGGGTTAGGGCTGATCGTTGGCATCCTGCCCTGGATGGCAAAGGGCGCCGGAGCCCGCAAGAAGGCGTGGATCGCCCAGACGGTGATTGGTGGAGCCTCTGCTGTCGCAGGGCTCATCGTCCTCGGCGCCACCAGACCGGCGTTCATCGATGCACTTGTCGCCGGGGAGACCACCGACAATGGCCTGAAAGATGTCAAAGCTTCGAGCCACGTCGCCGGCAACCTTATGCTTGGCCTCGGCTTGGGGACGGCCATCAGCGCGATCACCAACCTCATCGTGCAACACCACCACCTACGTAAGGTCGAGATGAGCGCGTCCGTAGCCCGCGGTCAGTTCGGCCTCATGTTTTCTGGCCGCTTCTGAAAGTGGCTCACGAGCAGCGCCGCCTTTCTTGAAGGCGGCTCAACTCAAGAATCTGGGCGAGACATGGCCGAGGGGTTCGGCTTGGCCGGCGGTGTATACGAAGCCGCCAGCGTCTCGCGGAGGATGAGCGCGAGGATCAAGAGCAGCCCTGCGACCATGAGTGCCGCGATGATGACCGGTGTCGCGGCGGAAGCCGGCTTGACGTGCTGGAAAGAGGTCGGCCCTTCGGGAAGCTTCTCGAGAGAGGTCACACCAGGTGGGAGGGGTGTCCCCTGCTCAGGCAGGGCCCGTATCCGCGCCGCGCTTTCGCTGGGCGGTGTGCTCGCGGGCGACTTGGCCCCGATGCTGCTGGTCAAGGCCGACAAGGGCGTCACTTCGGCGCCCCTGCTTGAGGCGGACGGCGGGGTGAACTCGGAGCCGTTGTCGCGGCCGGCGGCCTGGGACGGGCGGATCGTCAACCGAATGGCGGCGGCGAGGTCGAGCACGCTGGCAAATCGCTCGTCGACCTTGAGCTCCATCGCGCGCATCACGATCGCCTCGACCTCCGGCGGAATGTCCCGTGCGGGTGCGCGGGTCCGCGGCGACTCGGGACGCTCGTGGGCCGTTTTATAAAGTGCGGTCAGCGTGTCCTTGCGGAACTTCTCAAACGGGAGCGTGCCCGTGAGACACTGGTACATCATGACGCCGAGTGAGAAGATGTCCGCACGACCGTCGATCGTGTGCTCAGGGCGGCGCTCGATGATCTCGGGCGCGGCGTAGTGCGGAGTGCCGACGAACACGCCGTCCTGCGTCAGCGGCGTCTCGATGGAGTCGTCCGAGAGCCCCGTGCTCTGGACCTTGGCGATGCCGAAGTCGAGGACCTTGATGTGCCATGGATCGTCGTCCAGCTCGGTGCAGAAGCAGTTGCTCGGCTTCATGTCACGGTGAACGATCTTGCGCTTATGGGTCGCGTGCAAGGCACGGCAAATCTGCAGGATCAGTGGAGCGAGGCGCGGCCAAGTGAACGCCTGTCCGGCGGCGGTCATCTCAGAGATGATCTCTGAAAGCGGCTTGCCGGTCAGAAGCTCCATAGCGAGGTAGACTTGGCCATCTTCAGTGCGTCCAGGCGGTTCAACCAACTGGATGACGTTCGGATGGCGAATCGCGGAGATCGCCTGGCCCTCCTTCAAGAATCTAGTGATCGTCGCTTGGCTTAGCGACGACTCTTGCGACAACACCTTGATAGCGACGTCGTGCTCGTGTGAGTCCTGCGCGTGAGCGAGATAGACGACAGCCATCCCACCTCGGCCAATCTGATGAACAACCCGATACTTCCCGAATAGGCGACCTATGTTGGGGTCCTCCGCGCGTCCAAATTCCGCTTTAGCGCTCTGCTCCCCGGCCTCGGACAACAGGGGGGCAACGCCGATAACTGAATCTAGGCCGACAGGCACCCACTTGGGGCGGGGCTCCGGCGGATTTTCAGGTGGCGCGGTCGTCATAGGCACGCAGGATACCTCAACCGCTGGCGTTCGACGATCGAACTTGCGACAGGTAGGGGGCGCAAATCTGCGCAGATTGGCCGAGACCGTCATCACCGGGAAGGACCTGGCCAACTCGCTCACAGGTGCGCGGGCCCGGCACGTCGTCAGCTTGTGCTCGTTTCCACGCACATCCTGGGGCCGACGCCGCGTCCCCCGCCCGGTGTTCGTAGATGGGCAGTAGCGAGTCGTCGCTGAGGACAGTGAGTGGTGCTATTGAGGTGGAAACTCCAGGCTGCAATTGTCTCTCGCCCAGATCACCAAGTCTTCGATGGCGGCCAACGGCGGCGGATGGCGACGCAGACTTGCGATGATGGTGGCACACTTTTTCGTGTAGGTGCCATTCGTGATTTTCGGGTCTGGGATGATCTTCCAGTCCATCACGCAATATCCGGTCGTGTATTTGTCAAACGGAACACATTCGCGCGGAAAGAGCGACCAAAGCAGCCCGGATCCGATCGTGGCTTTGATGCCGGGCAGTTGTACCAGCGTCTTCAACCTGGCGTCGTGGCTCTGCTGCTCGTTGACAATCTCCAAACCCCGCCATCTGCTGCCAGAGGCCCTTGAACAAGCGATCGATCGAGGCCGTCGTTTCTTGAAGTGTGAAGGTCGACATGGGCTTGCTCCGTGGGTCGGACTACGTCTCGCCGAAAGTGATCATGCCTCGACCAGGGCCTTGAAGGCTGCCTGCATGGGGTCGGAGAAGAACTCCACGCGCAGTTTGTCGAGGAGTTCGCTTGGGATGCTGCCGAGGTCGGCGGCGTTGGTGGTCGGGATCATGACGCGGTTGGCGCCGGAGTCCATGGCGATGCGGAGGCGGTCGGCGAGGTTGTCGATGCGGCTGAGCACGCCGTGGATCGACATCTGGCCGAGGACGACCAGGCCGGCGCCGATGTTGCGGCCGACCATCGCGGACAGGATGGCGATGAAGAACGCGACCCCGAGGTCGGGCGTGTCGCGGCCGTGCATCGGGCTCATGACCTGGATGTTGAGGTCGTAGCTGCCGAAGTCGCGGTCGAGGCCGACGCGGCGGCCGTTGGCGCGCAGGTAGTCGAAGGCCATCTTGGCGCTCTCGCGGATGTCCTTCGAGGTGACGCCGACGAGGTTGAAGCGGCCGGTGCCGGCCATCGAGGCGGCCTGGATCCGAAACAGCGCGACGCGGTCGGTGTTGGGGTCGACGCCGATGCTGAAGATGTCGCCGGGTGGCAGCGGACCCTCCGGGATCAGGCGGATCGCACCGAGCTCGGCGCACTCGGCGAAGCGCTCCTCGCCGGTCTCCTTGTCGATGAACGAGAGGTTGACCCGCGAGAACTCGATCGGGTTGATGCGCTTGAGCTGTTCCTTGACGCGGCGCCGCAGCTCCAGGCCAAAGCTGAGGTACTCGCCGAGCTCCTCCTTGCTGCACTTGCCGTCGGGGTGGATCAGCTTGACCAGGCCCGATACGGTGCGCAGGGCGGCCTTGCGGTCGCGCTGGCCGACGTGGTTGCCGAGGGCGAAGTGCTGGTCGGCGAGGTCGGTGTAGTTGAGGCGGCGCAGCTCGTTGTGGAAGATCTCGGCGATGTAGTCGGCGATGAAGCCGAGGTGCCGTGTGAAGTGCTCGGGCCGTAGCTTCGGCATCTCCCACCCGGGGAGGTAGGCGTGCCAGCGATCGTGGAACGCGGTGTCGTTGCGCACCGACTCGGGTAGCGCGGTGAACAGGTGTGTCGTGCGGGCGATCGCCTCGACGTTGCCGTCGATGTTGCCGTTGAAGATGATGCCGGCGTCGGCGCTGATCGTGCCCTTGTCGTCGCCACGCGAGAAGGAGCCCTGCTCCATGTAACCCTTGAACATCTGCTTCTCGGACTCGTTCTTAAAGTACGAGCCGGCGACCTCGTCGAAGGCGACGAGGTCATAACGGACGACCAGGCCGGGCTTGTCCTTGCGGTGCTTCCACCCGAATAGGTCGGCAACGGAGCCCTGGCCGCCGGACAGCAGGATCGCGTAGGGCGAGAGCTCGCGGAACACGAACGACTTGCCGGTCTCGCGCGGGCCGAGCTCGATCAAGTTGAAGTTCTTCTCGACCATGGGCACGAGGCGCAGCAGGAAGAGGAGCTTGCGGCGCCAGGTGAAGTCGGGGTGCGTGGGCTCGTAGCCCATCGTGCGCAGGAGGACATCGACCCACTGTTCGCGGGTGAAGGCGCCGCGGGCGACGAGGAACTCGTCGAGCTGAGCGCTGGCGATCTGGATCGGCTGCATGCGGCTCAGCACGAAGGGCCGCGTCACGGGGCCGTGAACGAGGGTGTCGTCGTAGGTGAGCTCGACGTTGGACCACACGCCGCCGGTGAGGACGCGCTCGTACTTGTGGACGAGCTCCTCGCTGATGTGCATCTTCGTCAGGCCGGCGGTGGCGAGCGCGGCCCAGTACTTGCCGCCCTGATCCTTCTCGTCGAAGGTCACGGTGACGAGGTCGATGAGCTTCATCGATCGGCTGCGCTGGAGGCGGGCCTTGATCAGCTCGGCCTGATCGGGGCGTACGACGCGCTCGGCGATCGCTTGCTTGACGAGGTCGAGCCCCTCGCGGATCTGGACCTCGTCGGTCGTCGAGCAGTACTTGCCGAGCAGGTACTCGAGGACGTAGACAGGGATGTTGAAGCCGACCTTGAGCGCGTGAACGAGGTCCTTGCGGACCACGCGACCCGGAAAGGCGCTGACGAGCTGCTCGTCGAGCGAGTCGATCGCGGCGCTCTCGGCGGCGGTGGTGTTTGGTTCAGTCCCAGTCACTGATCTCGACCTTGAGCACGGTGTCCATGGCCATCAGGAAGTCGCCGTTGTCGGCGTCGCGCACCTCGATGCGTAGCGGGGTGCCGAGCGCCACGTCCGGCTTGGGATCTACCAGCTTGAGGGTCAGGATGGTCGGCTTACCTGGGTCGACCACGGCGGGCTCGTGGTGGTGGAACACGAGGATGTCCTGGGCGACCACGCGGACGAGGACGCTTCGTGGCAGCAGCGACCCGTCGGCGAAGAGGCCGCTCTGCACGCCGGAGACCAGTTCCAGGCGCGGCTGGAGGCTCGTGATGAACTCCAGCTTGCGCAGGGAGACCGGCGTCTTCTTGCGCTTGCCCGACCAGACGGCGATGAAGACGGGGATCACCAGCTCCTGCAAGGTGGCGCCGCCGTGGAAAAATCCGAGGGCGCCGTAGGTGCGGAAGGCGTTAACGCTACGCGGGACGTAGACCTCGAGATCGCTGCAGGGGACGCGGAGCCGGAGGGCGGTTGCATGCGTGAGGCCGTGGCCGACGACGGCCCGGCGGGACTGGAAGAGGATGTCGTCGCCTCGGGGCATGTCGTCGCGCTCGTCGGACTCGGGCTGCCAGTGAAAGAAGCCGTGGTCGGTGGTGACGATGATGCGTGCGTAGCCCGCTGAGCGCAGGGCCCGGATAACGTTTGCGTAGCGCTCCAGGTGGTCCTCGGCACCGCTGAGCTGTAGGCTGCCCTCGTGGCCGTCGCGGTCGAACTCGTCGCCATAGACGAAGAGCAGTTTGCCTGGTTCGCCAAGCTCGCGCAGACGCGCCCCTTCGAGGACCTCGTGGGTGGTGAGGCAGGCTTTGGCGCCGCCCTTCTCGATCAGCCAGCGTCGTCGGTTCTCCGCGACGGTGAGGTCGCCGGACCAGCCGTCCGTGGTCACGCTCCACTGCGGGCGCTTGCCCGTCGTCCACGCGACATGGAGCTTGCTGCGCGGGATCGGGAGGGCGAAGGGCATGCCGAGCGCGGTGATGCTCGGGACTGGGGCGAGCGCAGGCTCGACCGCAAGGCGCTCGGGCGGGTCTTTCAGCTGCAGAAGCTCGGCGAGGCGGCAGGCGAGCTCGAAGCGGAAAGCGTCGAGGATCACGAGGGCAGTCGGGAGCTGCTTCTTCTCGCCCAGCTCCTTGAGTACGCGCTCGCCGGCACTCGGGACATCGAGCGCGAGCGCGGGCCCGGCAACGTCGAGGCGCTGGGAGAACTCGCGACCAAGGGCGTCGATCGTACGCTGGTAAGCGCGGCGCAAGCGGGCCCGGATCCGATGCATGGGATCGGAGATGCCTGGCGTCTCCCGAAACAGGGACTCGCCGGCCCGCTCGACCCGCCAAATGTCGCGTGCGTAGGCGTCGATCATGTCCTGGGCGGTGGGCCAGGTATGCTGCAGGTTGTCATAGTAGGTGAGTACGCAGGCAGCCTCGGCGAGGTCCCTTAATTGGCCCCATAGAACCGGAGAGTCGGCGTGCTCGCCCCAAAACCCCCGCGCGCGCTCGGCGATCTCGGTGAAGCCGCTCGCCAGCTCGCGGGCGAGCAACAGGACGTCGCTCTCGATCCGCTCGTAGCGCTCGATCTGCTGGTCGAGAAGGGCCTTCTCGACGGCACGGGACGCCGATGTGCGGGGCGGCGCCGACTGACTGCGCGCCCAGGTGTCGAGTCCGAGGTGACGGTCGGCCTCCAGGACGAGGCGCTCGAACCCGGCTTTATGGCGCCGGTCGTTCTGGCAGGTCTTCAGGAGCTTGAGGGCGCGGTCGCGGACGAGGCCGACTGAGAGCTCGCGTGCGCCGAGAGGCGGGGTGCCGCCAGATGCGGCGGCCTCCATGAGCAAGAGCCGTTGCATGGCCTCGATCCGCCATTCGCCCTCGGAGCCCTTGCTGGGGTCCGGGAGGCCGAGGTCCTCCATCACGCGGCTGGCGAAGACGGGGAAGACCCCCTCGGCGCGGAGGGCCGGGAACAGGGCGCTCTCGCTGGTGAGGACGTCTAGGATGCGACTGTCGTCGAAGAGGGCGCCCTTGGCGGCGCTCGGGGTCAACTCTTGCCACACCGAGCGGGGGTGGTCGAACCAGGTCCGGGCCTGGAGCGCGAGGATCGGCCGGAGCTCGGCCTCGTGGCGGCGCGCGACCGGGACACCGTAGTCCGCGAGGGCCTCGGCGAGGCTGCTGGTCCATACGCGCTCTGCCGCCAGCTCATAGACCTTAAAATAGGTGACATCGGTGCGCGCACGGGGAAGCCAAATGATCCGCCGACGGCGCGGCTCATGGGCGAAGCGGTCGCGCAGCACCAGCTCGTGCGGATCTGGTTCGCCGGCGGGCGGGGCCCAGAGCTCCACGCCCGCAGGCTCGGCCGCCAGGCGCAGAAGGTCGATCCACTCGCGGTCAGGGTCGTACCAGACCATGAAGGGCGCCGGCTTACCCTTAGCGGGTAATGCCATTTTGATCTGGCTGATGAGCCATGCTCGCAAGGATGTATCTTGGCTCATGCTACCGTCCTCCCGCGCGGTACCCACTTGCACCGAAGTCTAAGCGGCCGAGCGGCCGAGGCCATGCCCTCCAAGTCCTCTTTTGGAACAATCGACTTCTGAACGGCGCATTCGTCGAACTTTCGAATCAGTCCCTCGACGGCGTCGCGTGCCGACACAATGCGTTCGTATTTCAGTTGGATTGGCTCCCCCGCCGTTGCGCTCATTTCCGGGTAGTTCTTGCAGAATTTCTCATCCGCAATGCCATCTGCGTGGACGAGCCTGTGACGAAGCTCAAGGTATGGAAGCGCAGCTCTGCGAACTTCTTCGCCGACCCCCAAGCCGAGCTTCACATCCAGCGAGGACAAGAGCTTCGCTACACCGCTCTTTTTGGCCTCCTCCTCGAGCCGTCGGAAGAGACGTCTGGCAGCGCCAGCAAGCAGTGAGGTCATGTACTCGGCAAAGTCCTCATAGAGGTCCTTAATAAAGGACGCATGTACGGTTCGCTTGAGGTGTGTCACCGCGATAGTGCGGTTATGTTGATTTGCCTCGCGGGCAGCCAGTCGCGGATGCCTTTCCGGTCTGACATGCTCCAACAGAAAACCCCCGCTCGGTCGTGACAACCTCCCGCCGTACACGGCCGACCTGAAGACATCCACCAACTCGACGTCGCCCTCGAAGTGAGCGAGCCGATTCAAGAAACGTGCATAGTACTTCGTCTTCTTGACTGTGGTGGCTGGAGCAGAGATCTGCGGTAGTTGACTCGGCATGACGTGTTCCTTAGTGCGGCCTATCGAATGTCGGGCCACCAGCCGAGCTGTGGTAGTCGGCCGCCGCGGCACCAGCGGCGTTCGTCGCTGCGCCAGCGGGCGCGGTCCTCGAGAGCCTTCTGCAGGTCCTTGGTCGGCAGCACGTCGGCAGCGAGCAGGCCGGCGCGCTGCAACGGGGCGATGTTGACGCGCACGCCGTCGTTGAGATCGGGGGTGTAGGCTTGCTCCTGGCGGATGAACGCGGGCAAGTCACGCGGGGCCGGCCGACCGGGATCGGGGGCGCTGTGCTCGTCATGAACGGCGAAGCCGCTGGCCAGGGCGAGGACGTGTCGCCATGCGGCGGAGGCCCAGGCGCGGACGATGGTGCGGAGCTCGGCTTGCGGCGCGTCGACCGCACGGACCTTCTTCACCGTGAAGAACCGCTTCGGGATGTTGCTGTAGGCGGCCTCGCAGCGGTCGGTGAGCAGAGCGTCGAGGCGCGTGAACAGGTGTGTGTACACGACGGCCTGAAGCGCGGCTGTTTGAGTCTCAAGGATGTGCTGGGCCTCCGCGACGACGTCGGGTGTGCCGCTTGCGAGGGCCTTGGCCTGTGCAAGTGGGAAGGCAGGACGCGCGCGCGCGGGGTCGAGGAGTTCGGCCAAGCGGGCGGCGGTCGGATCTGTCTCGGCGAGCTTCTCGGCCTGGGTGGCGATGGACTTCGCGCCGTCGCGCTCGAGCGTAACGAAGGTCTCAAATGTCCCGGCGCCAGCGAGGTTTTGAGCGAGCGACTCGAGGTCGCTCCGAAGACCCGTGCGAAACGGTTCTAAGTCGACGATTGTGGGCTCGTCGAGGATGGATACGCCGGAAGCTGGAAGCACGCTAGGCAGAGCCTGGCGGGCCCTGGTGGCGGCCTCCTCGAGGGCGCGCAGGTAAGTCGTGGCGGGGGCATTCAGGGCCTCGGACGGGAGCGTGGCGACGAGTCGGCGCGTGAGGGCGTCGAGTAACTGGGCGAGGTGGCTCTCGGCGGCATCGTCGATGGCGCAAGCGGCGAGTTCGGGGGTGAAGAAGCCGCGCTCGATGACCTTGCCGAGGTCGTCGTCCAGGTCGCGCAGGGCCTTGATCTGCTCCTCGAGGGCCGGCACGCGCTCTCGCTGGACGTCGGTATGCTTGTCCCTCGAGATGGCCTCGAGGCCGCGGAGCTCGGTCTCGGCACGGGTGCGCAGCGGGCGGAGGTAGTGCGTGCGGAGCTTGGGGAGGGAGTCCGCCTCGAGGGCGTGGAAGTGCAGGAGGCAGGCGAAGGCCAGGCGGGTGCCTCGCTTCGGAGCAGCGCTCTGAAGCTGCCAGGCGACCGGGCGGCGGCGGAACTGGGTGATGTGATGGCGGAAGAAGCCGCCTTCGCTCCACGCCTCGAGGGACAGGCCGGCGATCTCGGCGATGTCGCGTTCGGTCTCACCCAGCGGTGTGTCGGGGAACTCGGCGGTGAGGCGGGCGCGCATGCGGGCGATCAGCGTGGACTCGTGGGTGCCCTCGGTGATCGGGATGATGCCGTCGCTATCGGCCCACGCGGGGAGAGGTTCGCCGGCGATGACCTGTTGGGGCCACTGGTGGCCGAGCAGGTGTAGAGTCAGGATGGTGAGGCGATCGCGGACGACGCGCTGCTCCTCGGGAGCGCAGCGCCAGCCTTGCGTCTCGATGCCAGTGCGCAGGAGGCTGTGGAGCGAGATCGGGTGGACGCTGAAGCGCTGAGCGAGGGCTTCGAGGAAGGTCTCGGTGGGGATCGGCTGGCCAGTGAGGCCCTCGTCCGCTTCGTCGTCGCCAGTATCGTCCTCGTCGTCGCTACTGCCACTGGGGCCGGCCTCGAGCGCGGCGCGCAAGGTGGCCGGGATGGGAGCGGTGGTGCGCGTGGGCGGGAGCGTCGGCGCGACGCAATCGCCCGGCCAAGGGAGTTCGTCGTGGTCCGTGTGGCCCTCGACGAGGTCGAACCACCCGGCGGGGGTGCCCACGTCGGCGATGATCGTGGCAGTGTCGGCTTCGTCGAGGTCGTACGCGGCGAAGGCGTCGCGCTCCGACTGGCCCTCGAGGGTGTGGAGAACGGCGGACTCGGCAAACGTGCTCAAGAGATCGTCTCGAGCCCAGGTGCGCAGCGTCGGAGCTGTGTAGTCCTTGGGGCGGCAGAAGGCCCGTTCGGTCGGGTCGCGTGCGATCAGGACTCGCTTGCTCTTGACGAGGCTGTCGGTCGATGTTGCCGGTTCAAGGGCTCGGGATCTGTCGTCCGGGATCGGAGCACGGACGACAGAGTCGACTTCAAACGCGAGACTCGGCGAGCTCGTTCGGACGAAGAATGAGAAAATGCGAGAATTGCAGTAGTGAGCAGTCTTCTCGGACTTGAAAAAAATGCCGGGGCCCTTATCCGAGAAGGTTCCAGGCTGGTCCTGAAAGCGTGCCCCCATCGCTCCACGGGCCATGCGGCTGTAGTTCCAGCCCGGCTTGAAGTAAAAATCAGGGTTGCGGATTACAGATCCCGGAAACCCTGCAAGTCGGGCGCCGTGATGCTGCCAGTCGACCATCCACCACTGGTGACCGAACCACTTGGCATAACCGCCGCCTTTTTCAAACGGAACCCATCGTCCATCCTGGGGAAAAGTGCGTGTCCAAGTCGCGCGAGGGGTCTCCCAAACGAAGCGGACGAAGCGGACGTCTTCAGCCGTCGCCATCCCCTGCGCAACGCGAGCAACATCTCCAAATTTCGGGCCAGCGAGAAGCTGGAAAAAGTGCTCCCGAAGCCAGTATGCGATCGGCCGCTGTGGGATGCGGAGGAGTTGCGCTTGCTGCGGCTGGAAGACATACGGCACCGTCGAGTCCCGCGTCGCAGCTTGTAGGAGGCTCGCCTGCAACGCTGCTTCCCGAGGGACCGTCAAGCGGCAGCACCACATGGGCGCGTGCTCCTGTGCCGGGGCGTTGCGTAAGACGAAGAGCACGGGCGCAACGACCGCGTTGCCGATCTCCGAGAAGGCGTAGCGGCCGAGGTGAGCGATATGGGTGATGTGCTGGTCGTGCAGCAGACCCGTCTCGACGATCTGCTCGGAGAGCATGCCTGATTCGACAATCTCGGGGATGATAGTCTTCCGTGACCGCAGGTCCGCATAGGAGCGGAGAAACATCCACGAGTGCTGCGTAACCATGGCGACGGCGCCGCCGCTTTTGCACAGCTCGAGGCAGCGGAGCATGAAGGCCGCGTAGAGGTCGCGCTTGCCGAATTCGTAGTGCTTCTCGACGTAGGGGCGGACCACGTCGCCCATATTCTTTGAGCCCATGTAGGGCGGGTTGGCGACCACCACGTCGTAGCGACGTGCGAGCAGCTCGAACGCCTGGACGGCTTTGCTGGCGGCTTGGCCGTAGAGGCGGCGACCGAGGTCGGCGTCGACGGCCTCGTCGGCGAAGTGGGCTTCGAGACTCGAGAGGGTCCGCCGCTTCCAGTCCTCGTAGCTCTCGACGCTGAGCGGCAGGGCGCCCTGTGCCGTCGCTGCGCGGAGCAGGTCGGTCTGGACGCCACCATAGGCGCGTGAGCGTGCGTGCTCTTCCTGTAGCTTACGCATCACCTTCTCAACTGGCCCCTCGACTTGCACGAGAGAGCCGAGCTCGTCGACGTGTGCGAGGCCCCGGAACACCTCGGCAAGCGCCGGGCGCAGCTGTGCCGTGTCTGGGTATTTCTTGATGAAGGCCGCGAGTTGGTCGCCTTCGCCGGGGAGGCGGATGTTGGTGGCGACCAGGTTCATCTCGAGGCCGGAGAGCGGGAGGCGACCGGTCGCGTCGCGCTCGTGGAGGTCGATGCCCTGGTCGGCGATCTTCTCGGCGGCGGCCATCCACAGCGCGGCCTCGGCGATCTGCACCGCGCGTTCGTCGATGTCGAGGCCGTACAGGTTGCGCTCGAGGATCGCGCGGGCGCGGCCGACTGGATCGTCGACGAAGGCGCCCTCCTCCTCATACATGTCCCAGAGGTCAGCCTGGGCCGCGAGCAGGAAATGGCCAGAGCCGCAAGCAGGGTCCAGGACGGTGAGCGTCGCGGCGGACCGGCGGGGCATCGGCGCCCGGTCTGCGTCGCGGACGAAGTAGTCCCACTGCTCGGTGAGGCGGGTGTTGGGATGCATGGCGGCCCAGGTCGCGCCCAGTGAGTTCTGGACCAGGAAGCGGACCATGTAGGGCTCGGTGTAGAGCTGGGTCGCCGGAATGATGTCGGCGCCCTCGATCTTGGTCCCCTTCTTGGTGCGGACCGCCGTGAACACTCGCTCCTTGGTGTCGGTGTTCCAGAACTGGTAGGCCCATCCCAGCGCATCGGGGGCGGAGAAGACCGCGTCGTCGGCCGGTGCGGCGCTACGTGGCGACTCCGTGCCAGACAGCAGCGCGAGGCATCGGCGCAGGGCGGCGAGTGTCGGGCGAAGCGCGAGGCCGGGCGCCGTCGGCTGGAAGAGTCGTGGAAGACGCTCGGCGTGGAGCTCGAAGGCCTCGAGCAGGGCCGCAAAGAGTCCCTCGTCGTCGCCGCGGCCGGCGTCAGGGTCGCGCTTGATGAGCCGAAATTGAGCGAGCGAGCGACCGCCGTAGATTTCCTTCTGCACCACGACCTCGTCGATGAGACCACGGGCCTCCATGCAGCGGAGCGCGAGCAGGCGGTTGGCCCAGGTGTAGGCGCTCTCGCGGAGGAACTCGCCGACGCAATCGCCTCTGACCTGGTTGCGCTCGGCGGCGGTGAGCGTGATGGGGGCCTTCTTCGGCTCGGCCTTCGGCGCGGCGGCCGTCTCCGCAGCCTTACGTCCGCGCTTCGCGGAGGCGCGACGGGCCTCCTCGGCGACCTTCAGGTCGAGGGCAGCCGTGAGCCGGAGCTCGAGGTATGCGTCGAAGGTCTGGCGCGCCTTGAGGTCGACATGACGTGGGAGCTCGTCAATGGGAAGGGGTTCACGGTCGCTGCGCACGCCGAGCTCGACGAGGCGGCGCTCGAGGTCGCCGGGCTGCCGGCCCGCATCGTTTTCAGAACCCTCGAGCTCGGCCCGGAGCTCGAGCACCAGCGCGCGCAGAATCTTCTTGTGCTCCGGTGTCATCCTTCGAGCTCTACCTCGAAGCCGTCGGCCAGGAGCAGTCGGACCTGGGTGTCCAGACGATCGCGGAGCGCCTCCCAATCAGCGATGTTGCGGATCGGACCCGCGGCACGAACACGACGCGGGCCGCGTGGAGCCTCGCCGGTCCCACCACCGCCACAACCGCCGCCGCGATCGTCCTCCACGGGGTCGACGATCTCGTCGTCGTCGTTGTCGTTCCTTGGCGTCGCGGCCTTGAGAGACAGCTCGAGGTTGCGAATGCACCGGCGCGCGATGTCAGGCAATGCGATCACGGCGCTGGGAGCCCGATCGCGGTCGAGTTCGACGAGGAGTTGCCGGACGGGACCAGCAAACTCTGCCTCGCGCGCCGCGAGCTTGCGACGAGTGAGCTCATCCGGAAGCCCTGCCAGGGCTGCGTCGAGCAGGCCCCGAGCCTCCTCGCGCCAGGGCACCAGAAACGCGGGGAGCTCGCTGTTGGCGTGGCCGTAGAGGGCCACGATCTGCTTCCAGGGCTCCGCGTTGGTCAGGGTTCCGCTGGCGATCGCTGCGCCGTGCTCGTCGAGAAAGTTGCGCAGCGCGTGGCCATCGGGGATGTGGTGCTCGATCGCGGTCAGCTGTTTGACCAAGTGGTCCATCGTGCGGAACAGGTCGCGATGTTTGGTCGTGAAGTCGGTGAGATGGCGGATCGCAGCGTGACCAGCGCTGAGCACCGGGCGCATCGCGTGGATCTGGAGGACTCGCTCGCTCGGGCCTTGCAGGTCATGGACCTCCTGCCAGGCGACCAGGCCGTCCTCGAACGCCTTCGGTAGCGCGACGCCCGCCGTATCCGACCACAGACGGATCGTCTCAGCCTGCTGTACGAGGCTCTGGGCGAGGGTACCGGCGGCGATGGACAGCGCAGCGGGGGTCTCGTCGAGCTTGCGCTGCTTCAGCTCCTTCATGAGGAACAACCGCGTCTCGTTGAGCACCTCCGGGGGGACCTCGACCACGGTGAGCTCGAGCTCGATGGCGGCGAAGCGCTTGGTCAGGCGCAGCTCGTCAAGAAGGGCCGGCTCCTTCGGATCTTGCAGGGCGCGCTTGCCGACGAGCACTTTGACCAACCCGGCGCGGATCATCGCGGCGATGCCGACGCGGATCGCGTTGCCGTCCCACCCGTAGGGCGGGTTCTCGAAGAATTCCAGCAGTTCGCGGCCGTGTAGGCGCTGGCCGCGACGCCCAGCCGCGTCGAGCTGGACGCGCAGGGTCGAGATCAGCGGCCCGTTGGGGTCGAGCTTGTTGGCCTTGTCGTAGAGCTTGAGGTCGGCGGCATCCTTGGTCGCGGGGGGCTCCCCGGCGAGCGCGTCCTTGATCGCACGCTCCTCGTTCTCGATGCGCACCGGCATGCGGCTGAAGTTTGGGTACAGGGTCGGCCAGAACTCGGCGATCTCGGCCCGGAGGGCGTCCGCGAGGGAGCTCTTGTTCGCAGCGATGGCGAGGAGGCGAGCGGAGCCGCGGAACACGAGGTTTCCGGTGCGCAGACCCTCGCCGAGGTGGTCGACGATCCGCCGCTTGAGCTTCTCCAGGCTGTCGCCCTCGTGCTCGTGGGCGAGCTTCTTGGCGTCATCGCTGCGACGCGGGTCGCTCTTCCAGCGCTGGATGACCTCGGCCATGGCGAGGAAGCGCGCGAGCTCCTCGGCGAAGCGGCTTCTCCGCCCGGAGACGAGGAAGATGGAGTTGGCCGCGTCCTCGCGCAGGCTCTGGGACTCGACCTCGTGGAGGTTGCGATCGGCGAGCGGCGTGAAGACGTGGACGCTGACTGGCGCCTCGCGACCGACCCGAACGCCGTCGATCCAGAGCGCGAACGGGAAGTTGTGGCCCGCAAACGCGATCTCCTCGATCTTGAACCAGGAGCGCCACTCGGGCTTGGCCGCGGTCCCGACGAAGCGCTGGCGCAGTCCGACCTCTCGCTCGGCGCGGCTGCGGTACTGCTGCTCCTCGGTGGCGCCGACTTCATCCTCGAAGGTGCGACGCTCGCCGGTGAGGAACTCGTACTCGTCGCCGTTGCGCGCGACGAGCTTGGCCCGGATGAGGCGCTCGAGCTCGGGCTCGACGCGGGCGAGCACGGTCGGGATGTCCTCGTCGACGCTGCGCACCAGCAGGCGCGCGAGGTTGGCGGCGGTGCGGGGGACGTAGGGTAGCTCGCGCAGGAGGAAGAGGACCTCGGCGACGGGCGTGGTCCACTCGGTACAACCCGGGACCTTGTCGCGGATGCGGCTGAGGTCGGTGCGGACATCGGGGCTGACTTCGCCCTCCCCTGCGAGGTTGTGATAGACCTCGTCGAAGCTCACCAGCTGGCCGACGGCCTCGTGGATGTACTTGCGACGGCCGTCGCGCAGGATGTCCTGGGAGATGGCGAGGAGGGTGCGCGTCGAGCCGGAGAGCTGCTCGCCGCGGCCGCCCCGGGAGCGCAGCGCCTTGACCAGGTCCGGGATGACGTGGATCTGGTACGGGAAGAACGGGTAGTAGACGGGGAAGCTTTCCTCCGTGCAGGTCGGCATGGTCTGAGCGGTGTCGGCGAGCTCGCCGAGTCCGCGCAGGACGCCGCCGCGTTCGGCATAGATGGCCTTGAGGGTCTCGCGTCCGGTGACCTTCTTGCGGAAGAGGCGGTCGGCGAGGACCTGCTCGATGTTCTCGGTGGTGAGGGCGAACTTGAAGCGGAAGCGGCCCTCGATCTTCTTCATGTCCGACTGGAGCGCCTGGGCCTCCTTGAGGATCGAGCCCATGTCGCCGTGGGTGGTGACGACGATCCAGATCTGGCCCTGGCCCTTGATCGCGGCCTCCTCGATCAACGCCTGGAGCTGCGACAGCCGGCCCTGGTCGCTCTCGATCCACTGGCCGGACTCGTCGAGGACGAGCATCAGCCGCTGCGGCCGACGCCGTTGCTCACGACGGAGCTGGAGGTCGGTGAGGATCGTGTCGACGAGGAAGCTGACGTTGTAGATCTCGCCCTGTTTGGCCTGGTCGAGCGCGTGCTGCACGGCTGCGACGTTGGGGAATCGATCAGGGGCGACCTCGACGACGGCCTCGTACATGGCCTTGCCGAAGAAGGCGGGGTTCTTCTGCGCCTCGCTCCAGGACTTGCGGGCGCGCCGCTCGAAGGCGGCGTGGAGGTCGGCGAGCTTCCCCTCACGATCGAGCTGGACCTCGATGACGCGGGCGAAGATGAAGTTGGTGCTGTAGCCGCGCCACTTGTAATACTCGGAGAGCAACAGCTGCGGGAGCGGGCGCTGCTTGCTGTCGGCGAGCGTGTTGAGGTTGAAGGCGAGGACGGTGGTGTCGCACTGGGGCAGCCGCTTGAGCGAGCGCTCGAGGGAGCCGCGGCGAGGGGCGTCCGGGGGGATGCGCCCGGTGAAGCGATCGGCGGCCGAGGTGCCGGCGAGCACGCGGTTCTCGGCGAGCAGCGCGGCGATCTTGGCGAAGTGGGACTTGCCCGAGCCGAAGTAGCCGGAGATCCAGACGCCGATCTCGGTCTGGCTCGTCATGAATGTGTCGGTGAAGTGCTCGAGGAAGTCGTCGAGGTAGCCCTCGATCATCGGGGTCACGACATAGCTGCCGATCTCCCGCGCCAGCTTGGTGTCGTCGCCGGTCTCACCGACCTTGATGACAGGCTCGATCTTCTCTTCGACCTTGGTCTCGAACAGCTCGCCGATATTCATAGGAGCCTCACGTGGATGATAGGCAGTCGGATCAGAGGAGGTCGCCGCGGTACATGAACTCGTCGCGCAGGTCGACGAAGCGATACACCCGCGCAGCGACGAGCGTGCCGGGGATCAAGACCAGCACGGGGCCGGCGAGGTCGCTCTGGGCGCTGTCCCACATCTGCTGCATGAGGTGCTGCGCGCCGCAGACCGGGTGCAGCGCTGCGAGCCGCTCGAGGCAGAGGACCGGGCGGCCGCCGGTTGTCTTGGCGAACTCGTCATGAACAGCCTTTACGATGGCGCCGAGCCATGCCCGCCCGAGGTCGGCGGTGGGGTCGGAGCCGGGCATCGGGTCGCGGAGGGCCTCGAGGACGTTGTCGAGCCCGAAGTCGTCGAGGACCGACTGCGTGACCGCGAGGACGTCGACCGTGCGGAGGTCGAAGTCGGGGCTGAGGGCGGAGGACTGGGTCCGCCACTCTTGAAGCACCGCGATCTCTTCCTCGGGCGGGTAGACGAGCGCGAGGAACGGTGCGCCGGTCTTGCGGCCGATGTGCTGGTAGCGAACGCGGATGCGATCGATGGCCTCACCGATCGCCCAGCGCCAGTCGTGATCGGTCATGTGAGGGTCACCCAGTCGGCGGGGGTGTGCAGGACGACGTGACTGCCGGCGCGCTCGAAGCCGATCCGCCGGGTCTGCGAGAGCCGCGTCAGCACGTCGGCGACGTCGTTGGGGGTGCAGAGGAAGATCCGCCAGGTGGGGTCTTCGAGGATCTCGGCGCCGCGCTTGCCCTCGCCGATCAGCACGCGCAGGACGTGCTCGGCGGTCGAGATGGGGAGCACGGGCCGGATCAGCCGCTTGCGCTGCGTGCCCTCGAGCAGGCCGAGGTCCCGGAGGCAGGACAGGATGTCGCCGGCGAGGCGCTTGCGGGTGGGCTCGGTCCAGCGGCCGATCTGGGGCTGCTCGTCGCGGGCTTGATCGAAGAAGGCCAGGAGGTCGTCGCGGTCGACGCCGAGGCGGCCCTCGCACCAGTGCGCCCACAGCGGGCCAGTCACGAAGTCGAAGACGAGGCGGTCCTGCAGGGCGTAGCGCAGCAGCAGCGACGAGAGGAACTCGGGGCTGCGCTCGCCTTGATCAAGGGCGGCGAGCAGCGCCTCGAAGATCCAGGGCTGGCCGTGATCGAGGAGGCGGTGGGCGAGGCGCTTGAGGATCCCTTCGCGGGTGACGCGGGCGCGCTGGGGCAGGATGCGACCGGCGAGGACGGCAGCGCGGAGTTCAGCGGGCGCGACGCCGCGCTGGAGGGCACGGAGGATGGCGGCCGACTCGGCGAGCAGGCCACCCTTCCCGGTCCCGCGGGTGCTGTAGGCGCCGGTGTCGCGGATGCCGATGGTGAGGCGGGCCATCGTGGCGGGGCGAGTTTGGCCCAGTTCGGGCAGGATCGCCCAGCGGTTTGTTGTGCCGGCGCGGCGAGCCGCAGGCGGCAGCCGGGGTGAGGTCACCTGCATGAGCGGAGGAGGCTATCGAGCGCGGTAGGAAGGTGCAAGGACCCCCGAGCCCGGCTGCGCCCTTGTCGGAGGACGCGCGGCTGCGCCCCTTGCGCCACGACCGCCGGCCCCGGTAGAAGCAAGATGCCCCTCGCATCGCCATGAGAACCGACACCGCCAAGCTCCATCAACTCTTCTCCATGGAGCGCCGGTTCGTGATCCCGCTGTTCCAGCGACCCTACGTCTGGGGACCCGATCAGTGGGACGCGCTCTGGGAGGACATCCGCGAGATGACGGAGGGGATCCACGACGCGGGCGTCGGATCCCGGCCGGCGCACTTCCTCGGCGCCATCGTGCTGCAGGGCGTGCCGCTGACCGGGCACCACATCGCCGCGTTCCAGGTGATCGATGGGCAGCAGCGGCTGACCACCCTCCAACTGTTCTTGAGCGCGCTTCGCGCGGCGGCCTTGTTCCTCAAAGTCCCGCGGGTCCCCGACATGACCGTGTCGCTCTTCCAGAACCGCGACGTCGTCGTGGATGAGGAAGTGGAGAAGTGGAAGGTCTGGCCCACGCGCAAGGACCAGGACCAGTACCTCAAGGCGATGAACGCGACGGACCGCGCGACGATCGCGGCCGAGTTCCCGGACCGCGACCCGAAGGACCGGCGGCGCAAGCTCCCCCGACCGCCCATGGTCGCCGCGTGGATCTATTTTCACGACGCCATCGTCACGTGGAGCTCGGCGACGTCCGATCCGGGCCGGGCCGTCGGTGATCGGGTGCTCGATGTCTTCAGCGCGCTCAGGACCCGCCTGGAGATGGTGCAGATCGACCTCACCGAGCACGAGAGTCCGCAGGTCATCTTCGAGACCCTCAACGCGCGCGGAGTGCCGCTCCTCGCCGCAGACCTCCTTCGCAACTACATCTTCCAGCGCGCCGGTTCGCCGGCCGCCGCGGAGCACCTGCACCGGACCTACTGGCAGCGCTTCGAGTCCGACCTGGACCCCCAGAGCCCGGCGCTGGGCCGCTGGTGGGACCAGGAGGAGCGCCAGGGTCGAATGACCCGCGCGCGCCTCGACCTGTTTCTCCAGCACTACGTCACGGCGCAGACCAGTCGGGTGGTGCGCATCCCCGACCTGTTCGACGACTACAAGACTTGGGTCAAGGGCGGCCCGTTCCAGACGGTCGAGGAGGAGCTCAAGACGCTCACCCGCTATGCGGCGCACTTCGAGACCCTCCTGCGTGGCGACGAGTCGAAGCCCATCGGCCGCTTCGCGGCGCGCGTGCGGGCGATGGATCAATCGACGGTGTTTCCGCTGGTGCTCTGGGTGCTCGACACGCCCAGCCTGACCGAGCCCGATCGCGTCGCCATCCTGCGAGACCTCGAGTCCTTCCTGCTGCGCCGGATGGTCTGCGGCCGCCCGACCAACGGGTATAACAAGCTCTTTCTGCAGCTCCTCACTGGGTTCCGGGCGCAGCCGGGTGGCAACGCGGCGGCCTTCCGCGCATTGCTCGCTGCCGGGAAGACCGAAGTGTCCGAGTGGCCCGATGACGCCACCTTCGAGAAGGCGTGGATGGACCTCGATGCCTACTCGGAGCTCGGTTCGGGGCGCGTCGTCATGGTCCTGCGCGCGCTGGAAGCCGAGCTCCACGGGCCGAAGACCGAGCACGTCGCGGTCCAGGGTCCTTTGAGCGTCGAGCACGTGATGCCGCAGGCATGGGAGTCACACTGGCCGCTGCCCGGCGTGCTCGCCGAGCAGATCGAGCTCGGTGCTCGCAGCGCCCTGCTGCACGACTTCGGCAACCTGACGCTCGTCACCCCGAATTTCAACAGCGCGCTCTCCAACCGCCCTGCCAGCGAGAAGCTTCCCGATATCGATCGTCACTCTGCGCTCATGCTCAATCGGGACTTCGGCGGTGGCCGCAGCACCTGGATCGAGCAGGACATCCGCGACCGCTCTGGGCGGCTCTTCCAGCTCGCCCGGAAGGTCTGGCCGGGGCCCGGCTCCCCCACGGCTCGCGCGTGAGGCGCTATCCCCTATGAGCGCCATCTTTTTCAAGCCGTGGATCGGCGACGACTATCAGGCCGCCACGCGATTCGGGAAGCGCGTGATGATCCTCGGTGAATCTCACTATGAGTGGGACGAGGACGAGAAGCCCCACCCTGACTGGACCCGGACATTCATCGGCAACCAGATCTCCGGCGAATACACACACGCATTCTGGACGCGGGTCGTGAGCGCGTTCATCGGCCACAAGCCCGATCTCGCGGAGAAGCAGGATTTCTGGCGTTCCGTGGCGTTCTACAACTACATCCAGGAGAGCGCCGGCGATGGCCCACGCATTCGGCCGACGGATGAGATGTGGAGGAAGAGTGAGCCCGGCTTCGCCAAGGTGCTCAACAAGCACGCCCCCCAAGTGCTAATCGTCCTCGGCTACCAATTGTGGGAAAAAATCCCCGATCTCGGAGGTGCGTGGGACAAACCGATCAATGGTGCGCCGCAGACCCAGACGTGGCGCTATCCTCTCGACGGTGGCCGGACCTGCCTGGCTTACGGCATCCGACACCCCTCGTCGGGGTTCAGTGGCAGCGCGTGGCAACCACACATCCTCGAGGCCATCCGCTGGGCCTGATCTGGAGCGCCCCACCGCCTCTGGCCCCGTGCCCAGCGTGCTCAAACGACCTCGGCCGGTGAACCCCCTCGTGAATTGTTCGCGCGGTGCGCCCATGTGGTAGAGTCGACGTGGTGGTGCCCGTGAGCCCAGATCTCCCCTTTCCGTGGACGCAGGAGAACGGCCTCGCGGCGATCCTGGACGACAGCGAGCTGTGGGCCAAGGTACTCGTCTACGGCGCCCCGCCACAGCGCGCCCAGGATCTCCGCAAGGGGATGAAGCAACTCATGAAGCGGCTGCGACGTGGCCGCATCGACGTGTCCGACGACGACAGCTTCGGAAGCGCCATCACCTTGGTGCTCCGCTCATCTCACGATCGCCAACGCTTCTCCGTTGAGATGTCACGCGCTGGCGTCCCGAATGGCGTTGTCGCCAAGTTCCTCGGCGAGCAACTCCTCGCGTGGCTTTACTCGGACGCGCATCGCCGTGAGGTGCTGGGCGCTTTTGGTAGCGATCCGCAACATCTCGCACTGGCGTTGCACGCCACATCTATCGACCAGTGGATCTGGGCCATCACCTGTTTCGTCGCTGCACGGGCCATGTTGGACCCCTCGCGCAGCCGCGACTATGCCACGGTCCTACTCGCAGCCAGCCCCCGCTTCACGGCCTTGATTGCGACCAAGCACCCGGTCGATGCGATGCAAATCAGGGCCGAAGATACCGACCCGGCCGCCTCTCTCGACCATGCTCAGCTCACCTCCGTGAGCCCCGCGCCCGCGGAGGAGCACGATGACCGGGTTGACGCCCTCCTCCGCATCTTGCCACGCTACAGCGAGTGGACCACCGGGATGCCGCTGTCCGAGCTCGAGCTAGCACTCGAGCTGCTCGACGGCCTCGCCGAACATCCCCGCACCGCCCTCCGCGACCTCGACGCGACCAAGCTCCGCCTGCAGCGGCAGATCGAGGAGCTCCCGGAGCATCCGGTCCTTCAACACCTCCGGCACAGTCTCATAGCCTCGACCGGGCATCGGGCATCGCTTGTCGAGCTCCGTGGCGGACTAGAGCGTCGCGCCGCCGCGCTGGCCAACGCGCGGCAGGCCGTCGATCGGATCGACGCACTGTACCAGCGCCTCGACGTCGCGCCACAGTGGCCGTCGATCCCGGGCGCCGTGCTGGCAAGTCCTGTCGACGAGCGCATCGCCGCGGTCGTGCGCATCCTTGACGAACTCGGCGGCGAGCTCCAGGCCGAGCTCGCCCGCGTTGATGCCGCAGAGGCGGCTGCCGACAATCTCCTGACGAGCTGGTCGCAGATCGACCATGGGGACGCGCTTGCGGCCGATCTAGACGTCGAGTTGGTGCCGGCGCTCCGTCTGCTGCTCAAGGGGAGGCTCCGCACCGACCGGCGCGACCGGCTCGCTCCGGTGCTCGCCGACAAAATGCTGCTCGTGGTGCTCATCGCCTTCCTCGCCATGCGCGACCGGGCCGCAGCGTGCGCCCTACTCGTAGAGGTCGTACACGGCCCGCGCGCCGAGGATATCACTCCGCTGGTTGTTGCCCTCGATGACGACACGCTGCACGACCTCGCAGCTGACCCGACGCTGCCGGCCGAGCTCGCCGAGCGCCTATTCCTCCTTGCCCTCGCGTCCGGACGCGCCGATCTGCTCGAGGACCTTGCGCCGCACTTCCGTGGAGAACCGGCGATGACCGAGCTGTTCCACGTAGTGCGCCGGCAGGCCCACTCGCGCGATATCACCGCCATGACGCGGCGGCTCGTCCATTTCGCCCACGAAGCATCTCGCGCCCCCAGCCTCGATCCGCTCCAGCGTGTGCGCGAGCTGAAACAGCAATTTCTAAATCGACTTACGCTCCCGCCAGGCATGACGCGGCTCCATCAGGAGCTCCGCAGTCACGCACAGCACATCCTTCGCCGTGCCGTCTGGGCCGACATCGAGGCCGATCGAGCGGGCGCCGCGCTGCGGGCCTGGGGCGAACTCGGTACGCTCGACGATATGGTCCGCGCCTGCATTGCCCAACTGGAGCCCGCATCGGCGCGCAACGTCAACGACACCCATCGGAAGAACACACGGACCTTCCTCCTGGAGGTCGAACGCGACCTACGTGCCTGGGCGGCGGCAACGACGCCGGTCGCCCCCGGCGACCCGCTTGAGCGAGTCGTGCGCGGGCTCGCCGCGACTGGGCACCCGCGTGCCGAGGCGTTTATCGTCGCGCTGCAACGACTCGGCGGGGAGCCCCCGATCCAGGCGCTGCTCGTGGGCGCACCTCCGGCCTTGACCGACCCTTCAACCCACGTCGAATCTGTCCACACGGCCAGCTTCATCGCTACATGCCAGGGACACCGCGTCCCCGTAATCGTGTACATCGCCGACCGCATCCGAGTGGCACTCGGCCGCGGCCCGACAGATCCCGCCGGGGCCGTCACCGAGTTGCTCCGCCGGCGAGTCCTCCACGCCGCACGGCGCGCCGCGGCCGACGATCCGGAACTGCTCCACCTCGTCGACGCCTCGGCCGCACAGCGACGTGAAGGCATTCTGCGCGAGCACGAGGGCCCACTCGCCGAGGCCCGTGGGGTTGTGTCCGACAGCGAGGACGTTGCCGTCCGTCTGCAGCTCTTCGAGGAGTCGCTCGCCGCCGAAGACTTCGAGAACGCGGAGGCTCTCGTGCGAGAGCTGTCCGACGACGTGCAGCGCCACCGACTGATGCAGGACCCCGAGCGCCGGCATGCGCTGGAGTTCCTGCGCGACGTCGGCGAGTCGCCTGCGCTCGACGGGTCGCTCGACCACTTGCTTGCGCGCGTTGAGGCGGTACGGGTCGCCCATGCCAACCGGCGGATCCACCTCGAGTTCCTCCTCCACGCCTGCGACGATCCGGCGATCGGCGAGTCGGTCCGGCCACACTTCGCCCCGCTCGTACGCCGCCTCGATCGTCCCTCGAGCTGGCCCTCTGAACAGCTCTCCGAGGTGCTCGCGGGGTCGATCGACGCGGCCTGCAAGTACTTGGCCACGCAGTCTGGCTACCGCTCAGACCAACCGGAAACTATAGGCCAACTCCTGAACGGACTCCCGCGGTATCTCGCCGACCGCCTGCACGCCTTGGCCGACGAGCGTTTGTCTGCGGACCCGCTCGCCGAGCTCGTCGGTCTGATTCGCGCGTACCACCCGCCGCTCCGAATCCTGCAGTTCGTCGCCCCTGCGCGGCTGCCGGCTATCGAGGCACCTCGTCGGGACGCCGAAGCGCCGCGACCGGCCCCCCGGGTGGTGCGCCCTGCAGTCTCGGTTCATTCGGAGTCCAGCGGTGACGAGCTCGCCACGCATATCCGTAGCTACCTCGCCCGATTGGTCGAGCAAACGCCCGGTCCTGGACCAGATGGGCCTCTGACTGTCGACGATGCCTTGGGCGCAAGGGACTGGCCAGCCCTCCGCCGGATAGCCGCAGAGCGTGTGCGTACCCATGGGAGTGCACTCGGCCAGAACGCCCGCCTCCCGGTTTTTGAGGCCCTATTCGCCTTTGCTGGCGCCCAGGAGAGCCTGGCTGACCCGAACACGACGCCCGACGTCACGCGAATCTACAACATCGTCGCCGCCTTCTGGGCGAAGAGTGTCCTCCAGCAATACGACCTCGCCAACGAGCTCGACCTCCTTATCGTCGAGGCGCTGGACGGGAGTTCGCCGCAACGTCACAGCGACCTCGGACTCCGCGTCGCGGACCTGATGCGCAGCTTCAGTGCGGCGCCGCGCGACGATCCAGCGTACGCGTGGTCCGCCGAGTTGATGTGGGCCGCTGCCCACGTCCACGACCGCGACATTCCGGCCAGCGCACGCATCGCCGAGACGCTCTGGGAGTTGCTCAAGCACCAGAGCCCGAACCCGCGGGCCGATCTGCTCCACTGGCTGTACCGTCAACGAAGCGAGGAGGCGTTGCGCCATCTCGCCAATCAATCGCCAAACCCGAGCTTTGCCGTCCAGTGCATCCATGCCTTCACGCGCGCCGAGTCGGACCCCGACGTGCGGGCCCGGGCCCTCCAGATGTCCGCAGCGTTTCGCGAGCAATCCGCTCGCCGTAAGAACCGCCAGCCATGGATCCTCCTGTTCTTGCGGCTGGAGCAGACAAGCGCCCCAGTCGAGGACGGTGCGCCCCCGATCCAGATCGAGGCGCTCGAGCACGTTGTCCAGGACCTCGGCGGCACGTTCGACCTGTTCCTCCTCGTCGAGCCGCGGCTATCCGCCGACCCGCCTGAAGTGCTTGCACTACGTTTCTTTGACTCGCACACAGTCGAGCTGATCAGCGGCGACGAGGACTTGCTGACGACGCGGACGATCCAGACGCGCCTGCCGCTTCCACCGCGCCTCGAGGGCGGCGACCTGCTCGCCGTGCCATACGTAATCACCGGACGAACCTTCGGCGGTCGGACGCTCGAGACGCGCGGGACACTCGATCTGGAGCTCGCCGGCGAGGCCGTGAACCCGCTGCGGCGCGAGGAGATCCTTGGTGCCTGGCCCGGTGTATCTGGCAAGCCGGTCCATCACAACGAGGGCTTCTTCGGCCGTGAGAGTGAGGTCCGACAGATCGATCTTCGCCTCCGCAATGATCGAGGACAGGGTAGCCTGATGTTATTCGGCCAACGTCGGGTCGGAAAGACCTCGCTCTTGCTCGAACTGGTGCGCCTGCTACCGCCGCGCCCGGGGCACGTTACCGGCGTGTTCCTCGACGTCTCCAACCTCGATCTCCCGGACAATACGTCGATGTCGCAGCGGTTCTTCGCCGCGATTGTGCATGCGCTCGGCGACCCCCGCAATGCCGCAGTCCGCGAGCGTCTCGACGTGCCCGAGCGGCACATCCACCGTCTGTTTCGCGGCATCGACCCCGCGCTTTCATTATACACCGCCCTCCATGCCCTCCGCGATCGCCTGCGTGAAGTGTCCCATGGGGAGATCTGCAGGCTCGCGTTCTTCGTCGATGAGTTCGACCGATTCGTCGAGCCGCTGTTGCTCGGGCGCGAGGAGCAGGTCGATCGGATGATGTGGGACCTCCGCCAGATCGTCCAGCAGTCACGCGACATTTCGCTCGTGCTCGCCGGCTCGGGCCTGCAGAAGATGTTGACCCGCGACTATAGTCGACCGCTCCACGGCAGCATTGATCAGGTCGAGATCCGGCCGTTCTCGTGGGACCAGGACCGTGCCGCGATCCTCGATACTTTCCTCCCTGAGCCGATTCGTGGCCGCCTGTGCCGGGCCGAAAACATCGACGACGTCGCACGCCACGCGGCCACGATGTGCGGTGGGCATCCCTACTTTCTCTCGCTGGTAGGCCAGGCAGCGGGCCTATCAGCCAGCGGCCGCAGCGTCAACATCCCGGTTGTTAACGATGCCGCGCGCCGGCTTGTCGCCTCTAGCCTGCCCGAGCTCGTACGCATCGACGAGCAAGTGTTTTACTCGCACATCTTCGACACTCTCAAGCGCGTCCCGGTCCGAGAGCAACGGCTCGCGCAAATCCTCCTCGTGCATATCGCCATCCGAACCACCGAAACGGATCGGTGGCTCAACCTCGGCGACGCGCTCGAAGTCCCAGACCTCGTCCGGATCACCCCGGAGGCCGATCGCGAGCGCGCCCTTCGACTGCTCCTCGATGAAGGCGCAGTCGCACAAGACGGTGGGCAACGAGTCCGGATCACCGTACCGCTCACCGCGCTCGCGCTCCGGCGCGGCGCGGCACGACTGCGCCACGAGGCTATCCAGCAAATCTCTGCCCCGAATGGCGGCCAAACATGATCCAGACCCTCGACCTCCAGGCCCTCATCGACGGCGTCGTCCAAGACGTCCTCCACGCCACCGCTCCCACCAGCGTGAACGTCGTCGTGCCGCCGGGCTTCGGTGACCGCATCATTGGCTCGGCGATCGTCGGCCGCCTGCGCGGCGCGGCTGCTGGCTTGCCGGTCGCCGAGCTCACGATGGATGAGATCCCCGACGTCGAGACGTTCACGGCGCGCCTCGCAGCCGGCCTACAGCGCCCGTTCGTCCCTAACACAGTGGACCCCGATCTCGCCCTCAAGAGTCTGCTCCGCGCCGGCCAACGCCCGGCGATCTACGTCCTCCGTCGGTTTCACTGCACCCTCGACACTCTCCCGGCATGGATGCTCGCCTGCCTGCGCACCGCCGAGGAGGATGAACTGGCCCGTGCGGTCGTCCTCGCCCCCGCCTCGCACCGGCGCCTAAAGCGACGCTGGGAGAAGAAAGGTCACCCGCTCGTGGTCAGTGACTATGGCACCATCCACGAGCGGCGAGTCGTCAGCTTGTTGGAAGGGCCAGCACTCGCGGCTCTGTGCCCTGAGGGAGTACCGCGCCACATCCATGTGTACGCCCTCAAGCTGACCGGCGGCTACCCCGAAGCCCTCGATCGGGTGATTCGCGCCTGGCGACGCGGCGGCGCGCCCGTCAAGCTCGACCGGGAGCTCCGCATGCGCCTGCAGCAGGAGGCGACCGCGGGCCTTCTGCATTTCGCCGAGTGGCTCGATCACGACGACGACGCGTTTTTCCAGGACAAGGTCGTGGACGTGCACCATGGCTACGATCGAGACGACGCCCTCGACGCCCTCCGGCAACACGAACTCCGCGGCCTCCTACTCGACGGCGAAGAGCTCCGGGCAGCGTCGCTTGGGCCCGCTGCGCTCGAGCGTCAGCGCGACGCGTTGATGCGCACCGGTGATCCCGGCGGTCAACGTCAGGCACGCGCCCGCGCGCGGCAGCTCTATGTTCGCGCCGACTACGCGGCAGCGCTCCAGCTCATCTCCGCCGACACGCAGCGGGCCGCACCAGCGACCGAGCTCCTGCGCCACCATGCGACGATTATGCAGATCCTGACCGACGTTGAGCCCGGCCTCGACACCGACTGGTCGGGGTTGCTTAAGGCATTGGGCGATGCACAGCGCTGGCTCGGTAAGCACGCCGAGATTGACGAGACTGGAGAGCTGCAGCGCCGCCACGTTGAACTCTCGCAGCTCGCGCGAACAATCCAAGCGGTCTCCGATCCAAGGGTCATCGATCACCTCACCGCCGCGCGCGTGGACGGCGGCGTTGACCTCGACCGTGTGCGTGCAGCCCTATTCCTCCTCACGCTTCACCTTGACGGCGCCTGCAAACGCCACGGGGTTGCCGGGGCACTGCGCGACGCGCTCGCGCTTCCGGAGCAACTGCTGCGCGTGTGGGCGCGGTGGCAGCTCGGGCTCGACTACTACTGCGCCCCCGAGCTCGCCCCCGCGGTCGTCGAGGCGGTGACGCAAGCATGGAACAACCCCACGAGCCCGCTGAAGTTGCCGGGCGAGGGTGAGTGCTTCCCCAGCTTGTGGAGCTTCGCGCTCTGCATTGGGGTGCTGGTGGAGATGCACGGTCATGGCGCGAGAGCACCCGAAGCAACGGCACAGGATATGGCGAAGACACTGCAGTTTTTGGCAGCCCGCAACGACCCGGCCCACGCGCTGGCCACCGCCAAGCGCTCGCTGCGAGACAAGTACTTCGAACTGTGCGACCGCTGGCTGACCGCGGTCTTCGCCGCCGCGCAGCAAAAGGTCGGCGACGTCACCCGGGGCGACCTTTTGCGGATTCTCCAGCCGTTGCCGCTGATGGAGGACGGAGCACTCGATTGGTCTCCGGCGGCGCCGCACTCATGAGCGGTCCGGGCGTGACTTGTCCGTGCCGTAACCGTGTTCGAGCCGACCCCTGGACTTGGATGCAGGTGCATGCTCCCGGCCGCTGACCGTGCAGTCCACGGGCTGTTTCCCCCGCTGGGCCGAGTGCGCTATATTGAACCAGTGCCGTGCCGTGCCGCGACCTCCCTCGTCCTCCTCGCCGGAGCATTTGCCTGCAACGGGCCGGCGGCGGACGCCGGCTTCGCCTCCAGCCAGCCCGGCCCGACCTCGGCGCCGGGTGGCAGCTCGACCGGCGCCGCTGAGTCCAGCAGCTCTGGCGGCGGCGAGACCACCGCCAGCTCCGAGGACAGCGGAACGGGTACGACGGAGCCCCTACGGGACCTCGGCGGCGAGCCCGACTTCGGCGACGGCAAGCCCGTCGGCTGCAAGGGCAAGATCGACTTCCTGTTCCTGATCTCCCGCTTCGGCAACATGCACACCGAGCAGAAGCAGCTCCTCGCCAGCTTCCCGGGCTTCATCGACACGATCAAGACCATGTTCCCGGAGTTCGACACGCACATCATGGTCGCCAACCCCGACGGGACCTGGCCTGGATGGGCCTGTGAGAAGTACCTCTGCAAGAACGACGCGCCCTACTGCGGCGAGAACGGCAAGAACTACGTCTGCGGCCCGACCTCCTACGAACTCGCCACCGACTGCGACGAGGTCCTCGGGGCGGGCCTGCTCTTCAACGCAGGTCCCTACGCCACCAACGCCCCGTGTGCGCTGGCCGGCGGCCGCCGCTACATCACCCGCGAGGAGCCCAACGCCCTGGCCGCCTTCGAGTGTATCGCCACGGTGGGGACCTATGGGCCCGTCCCCCCGACTGGCGACGCGCTGATCGCCGCGCTCTCGCCCTACCTCTCCGTGGGTGAGTGCAACAAGGGCTTTCTCCGCGACGACGCGCTCCTCTTCATCACCTTCATCAGCGACAGCGAGGACATCAAGTCGAAGACCACGCCGGCCGACTGGTACCAAGCGATCGTGAAGGCCAAGCATGGTGATCCTGGTGCTGTCGTCACTCTCCTCGTGACGCCACAATTCATGCCCGATCCGCCAGCTGGCTGCACGACCGATGGTGACCATGAGAACAAGCTCCGCGACTTGATCACCATGTTCCCGTACCACGTCGAGGGCGATACTTGTGCACTCGATTATGCACCGTACTTCGCCACTGCGGCCAAATTGGTCGGCGAAGCCTGTGCCACCTTCGTCCCGCAATGATTATGGGCTGATTTGTACGAGCCGAGTTTGCGGTGAGCCTCCAGCGGTGACGTAGCCACCGATGAAGACCCGGTCGAACGGGTCGCGCGCGGCGCCGAGTGCCTCCGAGGACTCCTTACTCACCGGAAACCAGTGCGCCCACAGGGGCTCCTGCTCGATCTTCCCGATCGTGTGGGCGAGCGCCCGGCCGCGGAGCACACCGCCCTCCTTGCTCGCCCCGACGACGATGGCCCGGCCCTGCGAGTCGACCACAACGTCGCTACCATACGCGCCCTCGGCCGACATCTCGGGCTGATGCCAGGTGCGCACGCCCGCGAGCGTGTAGCGCGAGGTCTCGATGCGTTGCAGGCCGCCGCAAGCGACCTGGCATCCGGCGCCGGTGACCACGATCCCGTCCGAGTCCAGCCCCAGGCCAAGAAACATGCTGTGCTTCCACGATCCGGCCGCTGGCGCGATGATCACGGGCCCGACCACATCTCCGGTGCGGATGGCGATGGGCACGATCAGCCCACGCGTGAATGGGTCGATTCCGTTTTCCCCGTCGTGTAAACCCACACTCAGACCGGCCACCCAGGCGATATCGCCGTCGATGACGACGTCCATGGCGGCGTCCGCGAAGCTGTTCGGGAGCGCGTCCGCAGGCTGATGGTCCCAGGTGTCGGCGATCGTGCCCTGGTGGGTCGCGCTGACCCCCTGGAAGACGACATCGAGGTCGCCGCCGTCGACGACGGCGTAGCCCACGGCGAAGCACCCGCCCTTCGCGTCGGCCGCGATGCCGCGCAGGGTCTGGCCGAGCTCGCCGGGGCGGTCGACGCCGGTCAGGCTGCCGTCCGGGGCCAGCAGGAGGATGTGCGGGCGCCACTTCTGGCTGGCCTCCTTCACGTTCATCGCCACCCAGATCCCACCGTCCGGGGCGAGAGCCACGTCGGCGACGTGGCCCTCAAGCTCGCTCAGGAGGACCTTCTTGGGCCACAGGTCGCTGCCGTCGAAGCCGGAGCGCTTGTGGACGCTCGGGCGCGGGACGCCGGCGCCGATGCGCAGGCCCGCCTCGATCACGTCGCCCTCGGGCGTGAGCGCGATGCGGTTGGTGCGACTGCCGGGCGGGCCGGGCATCGCCCAGGCAGCCTTCCCGGCCTCGGGCACCTTGACCTCGAAGCTCGCCCCCTTGCTGTCCTCGTACTCGCCGAGCGTGGCGATCACCTCGACATGGCGGGTGCCATTGTTGATGGCGCCCTTCACGGCGAGCTCGCCCACGAACTTCTCGTCGCCAGCGGCCACGAGCTCGCCCACGTCGACGCCGTCCAGCTTCACGCGCACCGACGCGGCGTTGGTCAGCACCGTGATCGGCACCGGGCCGGCCGCGTTGACCTCGGCAGGCAGCTCGATCGCCACGACCTCCGGCAGGATGGTCTCGTGATTGCCGGTCTCGCTCGCGGCTCCGCTCTCGCCCGTGCTCAGGGTGTCGGTGCCGCCCGTGTTGTCGGCGCCGCCCGTGGCCTGGGGGCCGTTCTCGGTCGTGTCGCCGGTGACCGTATGGATCTCGGTCGTCGTCGGCGGCGCATCGCCGGTCGTCGAGATAGACATCGGCGTAGTACACCCGTCGTCGCAGCCCTCGAGGACAGGCCAGTCGGCGGCGCACGCCGCCATAAACACGGTGGGCGCGAGCAGGACGATGGACCGGGTCGTAATCGGCATGGCGGCTCCTCGAGTGGGTCAGAAACGCGCGTGAATTTCAAGGCCCCCGGGGCGCGGGCCGAGGGCCAGCCGGCGGGCGATGCGGGCGAGGCGTCGGCCGCCGACCACGGCCAGGGTCGTGCCGACGAGGATCGCGGCGCCACCCGCCAGGGATGTCCCGAGGGCCAGGTGGCCCATCGTTCGGTACCGGTCGCGGAAGGCGAGGTCCTGGGCGGTCTGCTCGGCGGTCGCGTGGCCCTGCGCCTCGGCGAGGAGCTCGAGGCTCGCGCGGCGGGCCTCGATGCGCTGGCTCCCAGCGTACCCGGCGATGCCGACCAGTGAGAGCCCGAGGCCCAGGGACACGCTGCCCGCGATGACGAGGCGCCGGTCAGCGCGTGCCGGGTTGTTAGGGGTGGGGGCTGCGGGCCCCGGAGCGTCGCGCATGGCGGCAGATGGACCTGCCTGGCGCATGCCCTGCGGGTCGGTCGAGGGCGACGCGACGGCGAGGGCTCTGGGAGCGGTCGACACCGGCATCAGCGTGTCCCGCTGCTCGGGCGATGACGGGGTCGGCGGGAGGGCCTCGGGCGTCGCCGGTGGCGAAGCGTCGGCCGGTGGGGTGGCGCGGGCAAGGGCCGGTGCTTTCGGAGCCTTGCCCGAGCCGGCGGCGCAGCGTGGGCGGCGGGCTTGCTCGCGCTTCTCGAGCGCCTCCTGGAGCGGCGCGAGGCGCTTCGTCGCGGCCTCGGCACCGAGCGCGGCGAGGGTTTGCTCGAAGGTCCGACGCGCCGCACAGAGGTCGCGGACCTCGCCGGAGGTGTCGTACGAGGCGAGGAATGAGCCGTGGGCGGCCTCGAGGTACTTGGCCCGCACCGCGCTCGAGGCGGCCGTCGCGGCGCGCTGCACGAAGCGCTCGGCCTTGCAGCGGTTGTCGGTCAGCGGGCACTCCGACGGGCTGGCGGGCGCGGCCTCCAGCGCCAGCAGGGCGGCCAGGGAGCAGGCGATCGGGCTCACAGGATGTACTCCTCGGTGATGGTTTGGACGGGTGCGGGCGCGAAGCGAACCGGGGCGAGGGCCTCGTCGACGCAGCGAAGGACCGTCGCGGGCTCCTCGCCGACCACGCGGGTCGCGGCGAAGCGCTCGCGGTGCTCGGCTGTCTTGAACTCGACGATGAGCACGCCCCCGGCCAGTCGCGCGCACTCGAGAAGCGGGCCCGAGACTTGTTGGAGCGCGTCGCGCATCGCCGGCAAAGGTACACCCGCTCCGGTGTTCGGCGTGGCGGCCGGAGTTGCTTGTGCTGCAGAGGTCGGGTCCGGCCTGTGCGTCGCCTCGAGCGCCTGGCTGGCCCAGGTCGGGGCCATCGCCTCGGTCGCGGGCTGCCGCTCCGCGTGGCGGGTCGACCAGATCAGCAGCATCGCGGCGAAGAGCAGCAACACCGCAGCCGCGGCGGCTCGGGCTTGCCGTGGTGGGCGCGCGGCGGGGACGGCCGGCAGGGCCGCGGAGGGTACGGCCGGCTCGACGACGGCGGGGACCGCCGGCACAAAGTCCGGCTCCACGGTCGTCGCCCGCTCGAGGATGTCGCGCGGGTGGAATGGAATGACCTTCGCGGGTCCATCCTGCGGCGCCACGCTGGACGGGCCGGGACCCGCGTGGGCGGGATCGGAAGTCGCCGCCATGAACCTCGTCCAGCCCCTCGTGGTCCCCGTGAGCGGCTCCGACGCGACCGGTGGTCCAGACGCCGGCGGGCCTGAAGAAACCGGCAGCGCAGGCACGGGCGGGTCCTCGGCCAGCACATCCTCGAGGCGCGCCACGAGCTGGGCCGCGGTCGGGCGCTCGTGCGGGTCCGGGTTCAGGGCGCTCAGGATCGCGAACGCGAGGTCCTCGGGGCACGCCCGCGTGTGCACCCGGGGTGACACCGGCGCGTCCTGGCCCTTGCTCGTCGGCATCTTGCCGGTGAGCAGGCGAAACAGCAGCAGGCCCAGCGAGTACACGTCGCTCTTGTCGGTGAAACCATGACCGGCGCGGGCCTCGGGCGCCGCCCACCCCAGCGTCTCGATGCCGCCGTCCGGGATCACCACACGGGACTCGGGCGGCGTCATGTAGCGGCGTACCGGGGCGCCGTGGAAAAAATGCTCGGTGAACGCGGCGCAGCCGAAGTCCAGCAGCGTGACCCTCGGCGTGCGCTGCAGGTCGATCAGCACATTGTTCGCATTGACGTCGCGGTGCAGGATGCCCCGCGCGTGCACGAGGGCGAGGACGCCGGCGAGTTGCAGGCCGACCTGCGCGACCTCGACGGGGCTCAGCCGGCTCGTGTCGGTCCGCCGACAGAACTTCGCGGCTGGCATGCCCGGGGCGAGGGCCATCGCAATGTACGGGGTCTCGCCGACCTGCGCGTAATCGTAGTAGCGCGGAATGCACGGGTGATCGAGCAGGGCGAGCAGCTGCGCCTCGCGCCGGAAGCGATGGGCGTCATCGGGGTGCGCCGAGCGGAGCAACTTGAGCGCCATGTCATGACCGCTGCCCCGGTGATGGGCATGGTACGTCTCGCCTTTGGCCCCGGTTCCGGCGACGGCCAGCAGCTCATAGCGGCCGTCGAACAGCGACGATGGTGAATGCTCGGGATGGGCGGCCCGAACGGCCGCCAGCGCCCGGCCGAGCTCGGCGGCGGTCTGGGTGCGATCGCCGGGCTCGAGCGCCAGCGCGGCGGCGAGGACGACGGCCAGATCGGCGGGCGCGTCGCAGGCCGGGTGGACCTCACCCAGCGGACGGATCGGGTCGATCTCGGGCAGCACGCCGGTGCACAGCTCGTAGAGGGTGACCCCGAGGCTGTACACGTCAAAGCGCTCGTCCGGCGCAGCCAGGCCCGCCTCCATCGGCATGTACGCGGGCGTACCGACCGCCATGCCAGCCTCGGTATGCCGACGCGGCGGCTCGGGCGTCGCATCCACATGCGGCCGCTCGTCCCAGTCGCTCGTGAGGCGCGCGACCCCGAAGTCGATGAGCTTGACGACGAGCCCGCCGCCGTCTTCGGTGGTGCGCATGAGGTTCCCGGGCTTCACGTCGCGGTGGATCACGCCCCGGCTGTGCAGGGCGGTCAGGGCGGCTGCGGCCTGGATCCCGATCTCGATGACCTCGCGCCACGGGAGCGGACCACCCGCGTCGAGGCGCGTGCGCAGGCTCTGCCCCTTGACCAGCTCAAGCACCACGTAGGGCTGCCCCTCCGCGCTGACGCCACGAGCGATCGCCCGCACGACGTTCGGGTGATGGAGATTGGCCAGCACCTCGGCCTCGAGGGCGAAGCGACGCTGCCAGTCCGGGTCCAGCCCGCGCAGGATCTTGACCGCCACCGCCGTGCGCATCAGCCGGTCCCACGCCCGCCACACCACCGCGTGGCCACCCTCGCCGAGCGGCTCGCGCAGGACGAAGCGATCGCCGAGAACGACCGAGCCCCGATCCGCCCGGGTCGACGCGAGCCCGTCGGTGGTGGCCGGCAAAGCTCCGCGGGCGTCCTCTGCCCCGGACCCGGGCGAACGGGTCCGGGAGGCGTCGATCGGGGTGCTCGGCGTGTGCGTCATGGCAGACCAAACCTTAAGGACGAAGCGCGACCGAAATACAAGAGGGGGGACTCGACTTCGGGACCGAACGCCGTTGCCGACGCACGCCGTGGGCCTTGATGTGCCGACCGACGCGGGCGGGGCCTGGTCACGAGTTCCTGGCCCGCCGCGAGCAGGCGGAGCGTCGGCGCGGGGGCGGGTCGATCACGCCGAGCGCGGATCGCGAGCTCAGGGAGAGAATGTCACCCGAGTCGAACGCGACCCGGACGATGCCGTGCGGCTCGGCGATCACCATCACGGCGCGGCTGCGGATCGTCCGGTCGCCCAGGGCGACGATGATGGTCGCGGGGCCAGCCCGGAGCTGGGACGCAGGGATGATGCGGTGGGCGATCACGCGATCGCCTCCCTGCGAGTCAGGACGACGCCGAGGCCTCCACGCAGGACCTCGAAGAGCTGGCCGTCATGGGCGACGGGGAACGTGGCCGCGTCGCCGGCGGCATAAAAGCCCGGCACCATTGGATCCGACATGACACGCCTCCTCGCGCGCAGCCCCATGCTGCGTCGCTGCTACAGGGATCATCGTGCATGCAACGAACAGGTGCGGCAAGGCAGCGCGGGGAGTGCTCGCAGGCCGTCGATCGATCGCTTGTAAGGAAGAGGATCGCGGGCGATGCGGGGTCCGAGAAGAAAGACGACGCCGACGCGGAGGTGATCTCCAGCGGCCTCGTGTGCTCGCCATGACGCTGGCACCGACACCCACGACGGCCTCGTCGGCGACCTCGTGTGAACCATCAAAGCGCAAGGCATTGCCGTGAAGGATGGGCCTGGCGGCTCGGGCGGGAGCCGCGGTCGAGCGCCGAAAGCGTGGCGGCGGCGCCTCTGGGCACAAGCGCCCGTCCCCCACCCGAGCACTGGCCGAGGAGCCCGCTCGGGGGCCATGCTCGACGCCCGTGCGCCCGACCCACCGATCGAAACTCCTGGTGCCCGGGGGCAACCTCGACGACCTCGCGCTCCTCCACTGCGAGTGGACGCTGGGGCTCGATCGATTCGCCGCGCTCCGCGAATCCCGACTCGCCCTGGGGGTCCCCGACGACGCGCGCCCGGCCGAGCTGCTCGGCGAGCACGGCGATCGCTGGCTCTTCCGCTTCGCGCTGCCGACCGCCCACGGGATGCGCACGAGCGCGGTCCGGGTCTCGGCCACGGGCGACGGGGTGCTGGTCGAGCACCTGGTGGTCGAGGAAGTGCAGCGCGGATACTCGGAACCCTCCGCGGACTCGCCCGAGACCACGCGCGTGATCCTCGAGATGCCGGGCGTGAGACCGGTGATGCTGCGTGGTGTGGCCCCGGTCGCGCTCGGCGAGCGCGAGGTCCCGGCGCTCATCGCCGATGCCCTCGATCCCCGCCGCGAGGCGCCGATCGTCCTGGTCTCGGTCGACAACTCGACCCGCGAGCCGCTGGTGAGCCCGCAGGAGCTGGCGCGGCGGCTGGCTGGCATGGCCCGGATCGTCTGGCTCTCCACCGTCAGCGCGTCGCGGCGCCTCAAGGACGAACTCGTGGCCCGCGGCTTCTCCGAGAAGTTCGGCTGCTTTCACGGCGGGGTGCGGATCCTCTGGCCGGGGATCCACCAGGGCGACGACCCCTACGATCACCTGTTGATCTTGCCGGTGCGCCTCTACACGATCCCCGAGCGCGTGCGGGCCGAGCGGATCGCGGGGTACTTCTGCGAGATGATCGCCGAGGATGAGGACCTGCGGGGGTGGCTCCGGGAGGTCGAGGCGCCGCAGCGACCCGAGCCCTTGCGCCGGCAACCGCCGCCGCCGGCCCATGGATGGTCGCCGTCGTCGTCGACAGCGGCGACGATCCGTCCGCGAAGTGACCTCCGCGATGCGCCCCTGCGGCCCGAGCCGCCTGCGGCCCCTCGCAAATCGGGGTCGATCGCCCCGCGCGTACAGGTTGAGCCGATCGATCAGGCACCGAGTCGCTCGGCATCAAGCGAGCCACCATCATCACCCGTGGTCGCAGCGCCGAACATGAGCCCGCCGCGCTCGCCGTCGACGGAGGACCGTGCGAGCGGAGGCATCCCGCAAGCAACTGCGCCATCCAGCGCCATCCGCCCCGTCGCCGATCCTCCACCCGCGCAGGCTTCAGCGCCGAGCACACCGCCGCCCCCTCCGGTGACCCCGACCGCGCCGATGGGCGCGGACGCCACCAGCGTAATCACCGCGGCGCCCCCGGAAGGCGAGGCAAGCGGCGAGCCGGAAAAGCCTGACCTCGCAGAGCAGGCCCCTCGTCGTCGCAAGGAGACCACGTGGTCGCGCCTCGCCAGCGACGTGGTCGCCGCCGCCGAGCTCGCCGAGGAGCTCGAGGACGACATTGAGGCGCTCCGCCGCGAGCTCATCGACTCGCGCAAGGCCCAGCGCCGGGCCGAGCAGGAGCGCGACGAGGCCGTCGAGGCGCGCTTCACGGCCCGCACCGCGCTCGAGGCGCTCGCGCTCGCCGAGGCGTGCTTCCCCGATCGCCTGGTCGTCCTGCCCAGCGCTCACGCGTCGGCCGACAGCTCGCCTTCTCGCGACCCGGCGCGGATCTTCGAGTCGCTCTCACTCCTCGCGTTCTTCGGCCGCCACGACGGTGACTTCGAGGCCATCCTCGAAAAAGTGATGGGGGTTCAAGCGCGCTGGCGGCCGAGGGACAGCACCGAGACCACCGCACGGTTCGGCGCCCAGCGGACCTGGACCGGCCGCGACGGCAAGCGCAAGCTGTTCCGTCGTCACATCACCATCGGCCACGGCGTCGACGCACAGCGCTGCGCCCAGATCTATTACGACATCGCCAGCGACGGCCTGGTCGAGATCGCGTGGGTCGGCGAACACCGGCCGACCATCAGCGAGGACACTTGATGGCCCCGCGAGCCCGGCGTGATCGCAGCGTAAGGGCGGGCGGGTCGATGACGGCGCGCTCGCCCGGCAACAAGCAGCAGCGGGGCGAGAGCCAGGCCCGGTCGCGCTCGACGGCCAGGAGTCCCTCGCGCATGAGCGCGTCCAGGGGGGCATGTGGCCCTGGTTCGCCCGCAGTCCATCAAGTACGGTGGGCGCGTGCCGGCCACACCACGCGACCACGTGACCACCGAGGCGTTGCTGGCCGTCACCCGGTCGAGCCGCGACACGCTCTACGAGTGGGTCGTGAGGCGGCTGCTGCCGCGGCCCAGCATAGCGACCGGCCCGGGAGGCGAGCAATACGCCGTGTGGCCGGTGGAGGCGCTGGAGCGCGTGCGCTTCATCGTCGGCAAGATCCGCGAGGGCCTCGCTCTGGACGAGATCGCGGCCCTCGTCGAGGCGCGCGGGCGTCGACGGTGAGCGGAGCTCGTTGCGTGGGTGCTCCGAGTTGAACACGTGTGGCCCAGCCGCCTGGCGTCGCAGCGTGACGGACTGCCTTCGGCCTCGGCATTCCGCCGCGCTGCGGCGTGTCGGTCGGCTGGGCCCGCCGCTCCGCGAAGCAGGCGGACCCCGCGGTCCGAGGGTGCCAAGGTCTCTGCACCGAGGCTCCGGCTGGACCGGGGTGGAGGCCTGGTGGCGAGGCAACACCGCATCGCGGATCGTCCGGTCCACGTCGGCCGCGATCTCGACGTGCTCCGCGGTGACGCCTGCGCATGGCGGAGCATCGTCAACATCGGCCGTGTCATCGCTCGCCGTGTCATCGCCGGGCATTGCGGAGGCCCCGGCCTCATCGGCGAGCGGCCCATCCTCGGCCACGCCATCGGCGTCAACCGCCTGGTCTGTGTCCGGGGCATCCCCAACACCGGCCGTGCTGACACCGGCGGTGTTGGAGATCGCGGCCTCGTCGGCGGGCCGGCCATCCTCGACATTGGCCGCCGCAGTCGCGTCGAGGGCCACGGCCTGGTCGACGGGCGGGGCCTCCTCGAGAGGGGCCGGGCCGGTCGCGTCGAGGACCACGGCCTCGTCGGCGTGCGGGTCCGCATCGACACGGGCGCTGGGGCCAGTTGCGTCGAGGGCCGCGCCCGTATCGACGCGTGCCGGCGCCGCGTCGTTGCGGGCCGCAGCGGTGAGCAACTCCGCCACCGCCATACCCATGCGGCACGCGAGGAAGAACTCGTGCCCGGCGTCCGGGATCATGCTCAGCCGGCGGATGAGCTCCAGCGTCTCCTGCATCGGACCCGCCGAGGCGCTGCCGGCGGGCACCGTCTGCGCCGCGGCTCGGTCGGCATCGGGCGCGGCGGCGTTGGGACCCGGTGGCTTGTCGCGGTGCTCGCCCGGCGACGTGTTGCCGGTGTAAGTCGCGTCGCCAGGCGCGGCGTCGCCGTCGACGGCGCGGCTCGGCTCGCCTGCAGCAGGCGGTGACCGCTGGTTCGCCGCTGCCTCCCCGACCCGCACCCGGCCGCGGGTCTCGCGGCAGAGCCTTCGGTGCTGCCCCGAGGTCGGATCGCTGAGCCCCTCGAGGTTGATCCGCCAGATCCGCTCGCCCTTCCGATGCGGGGCGATGAGGCAGGTACCCGTCGCGGCGATCAACTTCAACGCGTCCGTGAACGCCTCGCCGGTGATCTTGAACTCCGGGAAGCGCGCTTGGATCGTCGCGATGATCGTGCCGCTGAGCCCCACCAGGTCCAGGGAGCCCTCCAGCGCCATCTTCCGCAGGTACTTCAGCACATAGGGGACCCACGTCTTGCCCTTGAGCTTCGGCCGCCTGGGTGCTGCGCCGGTGGCGGCGGCCCTGGGCACGGGCGAGGCGGATGCGGCCTTGGGC
>NZ_JACCSO010000462.1 GCF_013812955.1 Nannocystis sp.
GCCAGCGCCCGCGGGCGTCCGGATGCGGCCGCCGGAGTCGCCCGCGCCGCGCCCCTGAGGACGCCGCGCGGGCCGCCCGGCCTGTCCTCGGGGACAGCTCAGCCGCCGCCCATGAACTGCAGCGCGAAGTTACGCAGGCGCAGCACCGAGGGCACGCCCTCGCGGCTCTGGAAGGTCAGGGTCGGGCTGAAGGTGACGTTCTCGGCGGTCTTCCAGGCCACGTACGCGCGGCCGGCGGGGCTGCCGAGCAGGGCGTTGATCTTGGTCTCGAATTCGCCGCGCACGGCGGCGACATCGGCCTCGCCCTCGGCCTTGAGGCGGCCCGAGATGCCGTTGGCCTCGGCGGTGACGCGCTGCTTGTACTCGAGGGTCTCGGCCGAGATGTTCTGGATCCCGAGCAAGTAGGCCTCGTTGATCTTGGCCTTGTCGTCGATCTCGAGCACGCGCGCGGCCTCCTCGCGCAGCTTGTCGAGGTCGGCCTCTGTGAGCGCGGCGAACTGCCGCCGGGCCGCGCCGGGGGTGCGGTCGGCGTCGGGATCGAAGAGGAAGCCGACCTGATAGGCGCGCTCGAGGTCGGCCTGCTTCTTGACCCAGTCCTGCTGCAGCGCGTTGGCGAGGGCGGTGGTCTTGAGCTCGAAGTTGTCGAGCTCCTGCTGCTGCTGAGCGACCCGCTGGCGGGCGCCGTCGAGCAGCTTGTTCTGCTCGTTGAGCTGGATCGCCTGCAGCTGGACCTCGTACTCCGGGCGGAAGGTGACCGCGCGGACCAGCACCGCCTGGGCCTCCAGGTGCAGCGGGGCGAGCGTCTTGTTGAGCACATCGAGCGTCGTGGTGGCCACCGCGAGCCGCTTGTCCGTGTTGTAGAAGTCCGACGAGGTCAGGTTGGCGAGGTCCTCGCGCAGCACCGATACCGTGACATCCGCGGCCTGGCGCTGGAAGCCGAAGGTGCCGTTGGTCATCAGGTGGTTGCCCACCTTCATGATCAGGTGGGCCTCGCCGGGCTTGATGCGGTACGGGACCGTGATGTCGACGAACACGTTGTTGTTGTCGCGGGTCCGGATCTGCAGGCCCTGGCTGTTGTCCGAGCCGTAGTCGAGGAACAGGTAGCGGCTCGGCAGCAGCGTGATGTTGTGCACCGAGGCGACGTTGAGGTTCCAGCCGGGCTCGAGGTCGGTCTCGTTCACGCCGGAGAAGTTGCTGCTGCGCACGCCGATGTAGCCGAGCGGCACCGTGCTGATGAAGCAGGTCGGGGCGATGAGCAGGGTCAGCGCCGCGATGCAGATGAACTGGCTGATTCGCTTGATGGTGCTCACTGGGTCGCTCCGATCTGCTCGACCTCGATGCGCGACGGGGAGGCGTCGCCGGCCCACGGCTGGATGGCGATCGTCACGCCCTTGAGGCGCTCGCCGAGGCGCTCCATCACGCGCTCGACCGGCTGGGTCTTGAAGGCGTCGATCTCGGCCTTGCGGCTGCGGTACTCGGCGTCGAGCTGGCCGCGCAGCTGCACGGCCTGCTGGGACGCGGCGCTGCGCTCGGCCTGACCTTGACCGATCGCCGCGATCTTGTAGGTGTCGGCCTCGCGGGTGTTGTTGGCCTGCTCGGCGACCACGCTGGCGAGCCCGGACTCGAGCTCGGTGCGCTTCTCCTGGATCAGGCGGTTCTGGTCGCGGTTGACCTCGGCGAGCTTGCGGTCGCGGGTGGTCAGCGCCGCCGACAGGTTGCTCTTGATGACCTCGAGCTGGTTGCCGAGGCTGTTGCGCTCCTCGATCAGCTTCTCGTAGTCGTCGTTGAACTGCGGGCGCGGGGTGACGATCTGCGTCACGCGCACGCCGTGGGCCCCGAGCGTGTCGTTGAGGCGGGTCTTGGCCCGCTCGGTGGCCTCGCCGAAGGTGGCCGGGTTCGACACCGAGATCGTCGACTCCTTGCCGAACTCATCGCGCAGGATCGAGCGCACGTAGGGCCGCATCCACTGGAGGTAGCCCTTCTCCTCGCCGGCGTCGCGGATCACGGTGGTCGCGTCTTCGCCGTTGATCTGGAAGATGATCGTCGTGTCTTGGAAGTGGAAGTTGGAGCCGTCGCTGGCGCGCACCGTCAGCTCGCCGACGTTGAGATCGTCGGTCTGCTTGGCCCCGTGCATCGAGAAGGTCTGCGGGCTGGCGTCGAGCACGTAGACGGTGTGGATCCCGAAGGGCAAGCGGGTGACCAGGCCGGGCTGGGTGATCGTCAGCTGTCCGCCGGTGAGGTTGTTGACGCGCACCGCGACCTGACCGGGGACGATCGAGGTGAAGGAGCCGAACATCACCGCCAGGACCGCGACCGTCGCGCCGCCGATCCACACCCAGTCGAACCACTTGCTGCCGCCCCCGCCGATCTTGGCCTTGATGTCGCCGATCAGCCCCGCGGCGCCGCCATTCCCTGTCGTCGTTCGTCGTGATGTCGCCACTACAATCGCCTCCGCGGTGTGCATGTACACACCGGCGGCGACATCGTACACCAGCGCGAGGCTCCGATGGCGGCGCGCTTATGCCCGCTCGTCGGGGTCCGCGGCGGGCGGATCCGCAGGGTCCGGCGCATCGGTGGCCGGCGGCGGTGGCAAATCCGGCGACGACGGGACCGGCGGCGGCGTCCGGGGCAGCGCCGGCGGCGGTGCGAACTGCGTCGCGAGGGACGGCACCAGCGGAGGCGCGATGAACGGCGCAGCGACGGGCGGCGAGACGGGCTCCGGCGCGGTGACGGGCTCGGGCGGCGTCACCCGCTGCGTGGTCGTCAGGGCTTCAGGCTCGGGTGGCGTCACTCGCTGCGTGGTCGTCAGGGCTTCGGGCTCGGGCGGCGTCACCCGCTGCGT
>NZ_JACCSO010000469.1 GCF_013812955.1 Nannocystis sp.
CTCCTGTTGCGCGGCCTCGATGTCGCCCGGTCGCGGGTCGCTCGGCGGGCCGCCGAGGGCCGAGCGGAGGATGAAGACGAGCAGGCCGCCGGCGGCGGTGACGGCGATGAGTGCGGACCAGATGCTACTGCGCTGCATGTTGCGGTGCCTCTCTCATCAGTCCGTCCTCGATGTGGAGGATGCGGTCGGCGAGGTGGAAGATGCGATTGTCGTGGGTGACGACCAGCACGGTGCGGCCGTGCTGGCGGGCGAGCTGGCGGAGGATCTCGGTGACCTTGAGGCCGTTCTCGGCGTCGAGGGCGGCGGTCGGCTCGTCGGCGAGGATCAGCGGCGGGCCGCCGGCGAGGGCCCGGGCGATGGCGACGCGCTGGCGCTGGCCGCCCGACAGGTCGCGCGGCTTGGACTCGGTCTTGCCCGGCAAGCCGACCTGCTCGAGCAACATCTCCGCCTCCTGGCTGGCCGCGCGCACTGACCAGCCGCGCAGCTGCAGCACCAGCATGATGTTTTGCCGCGCGGTCAGGGATGCGACCAGGTTGTGGCCCTGAAAGACGAAGCCGATGTAACCGAGGCGCAGCTCCGGCAGCTGTGATTCGGGGCGGCCGGAGATCGACTCGCCGAACAGCTTGACCTCGCCCCGGGTGGGCGTGAGCACGCAGCCGAGGATCGACAGCAGGGTGGTCTTGCCGGAGCCCGAGGGGCCCTCGAGCATGATGAACTCGCCGGGTTCGACGCGCAGGTTGATGTCGCGCAGCGCGGTGAAGGCGGTCGCGCCGCTGCCATAGACCTTGCCGAGGTTCTCGACCTCGACCGCAGGAGGTGGAGCGATCATCGAAACACCATCCCAGGTTCGACCTTGCGCAGGCGCAGCAGGGCGAGGCTCGAGGCGAACACACACATGAAGATCATGACGACGACGGTGCCGGCCAGCAGCTGCCACGGCAAGAACAGGGCGAGCTGGGGCGAGCGGATCTTGCCGGCGACGAAGGTGACGAAGGCGAGGCCGATCAGCGAGCCGATCAGCGCGTAGACGACGGCCTGGACGACGAGCAGGCGGGCGAGGTCGCGGTTGGTCGCGCCGATCGCCTTGAGGGTGCCGAACTCGCGGACGTTGTCGAGCACCGCGGAGAACATCGAGAGCGCGACGATCACGAAGCCGATGATCAGGCCGAACAGCGCCGAGGTGCCGAAGGTGATGCCGATCGCGGTGCGGGTCAGGATGTACATGATGATCGAGCGGCGATACTGCTCGCGCGTCATCACCTTGGTGTCGGGCAGCTGCAGCTGCAGCGCGGCGGCGACCTGCTCGGGGTCGCGACCGGGCGCGACGCCGACGAGTCCGAAGCTGATCTGATCGCCCGGCATGCGGAGGATCTGCTGGATCAGGTTGTACTCGCCGAAGGCATAGGAGGGGCCGAAGGGCAGCAGGCCCCAGGTCAGGCCGCTGGCGACCACCCGCTTGCCGCCGACCTCGCGCACGCTGCCGATGTTGAGGCCGCCGAACTTCTCGCGGTCGGCGTGCTCGAAGAACATCATGTCGGGGGCGCTGAGCGAGCGCGGGTCGCCGACGACGACGTTCCAGGGCCCGCCGTGCAGCGCGGGGGCGCGGGTGCCGACGAGCGTCACCGCCTCGGCGCCGCCGCTGGGCAGGGCGATCGTCGAGGCGCCGTAGAGCAGCGGCTCGGCCCAGGCGACGCCGTCGACGACGCGCGCCTGAAAGATCGCGGATTCGGGGATCGGCTTGCCGGGCTGGAAGGCCTCGGTGCCGGGCGGGGTGATCCACAGGTCGGCGTCGCTGTTGGCGACGAACATGATGTTCTTGTAGATCAGGCCCATGAAGGTGCCGGCCTGTTGATTCGAGAGCAGCACCGCGAACACGACCCCGGCGAGGGTGCCGATCATCTTGAGCTTGTCGTGCAGCATCATCCGCAGCGCGACCATCGCGAGGGTGCGCCAGCGCAGGCCGAAGCCCGGGCGGGTGGTGATCGGGCCGGCGCGGCGCGGGAGCAGGGCGCTCATCGCGAGTCTCCGGCCGGCACGGCGATCGTGGGCTGTGTTGCTGCTGGCGCGGTCGATGGCGCGATCGATGCGCCGGGCATGGCGTTGTCGGCGGGCTCACCGGGGTCGGCGCTGTGCAGCAGCGCCTCGGCCTCGCGCAGGTCGCGACCGGCGGCGAGGCGCAGGGCGATGCGCGCGTGGGCGAGGTCGGCGTTGGCCTGGATCAGCGAAATTTGGGCGGAGAAGGCGTCGCGCTCGGCCTGGGTGACCTCGAGGAAGATGCCGGTGCCGGCCTCGTAGCGCTGGTGGGCCTGCTTGAAGGCGGCGCGGCTGGTGTCACGCTCGCTGCGGGCCGCGCGGGCGCGGGCCAGCGCGGCTTTGACTTGATGCCAGGCGCGGTGGATCTGGTCGTGGGCGAGCTGGCGGGCGCGGTCGACCCGGACGCCGGCGAGCTCGGCCTGGATCCGGGCGGCGCGCAGCTGGGGGATCACCGCGAGGTCGAAGCGCCAGCCGAGGTTGAGTGATGCCGAGGCGATCGCGTATTTGCCGAGGAAGCCGGTCGCGTTGGTGAAGCGCTCGCCCGCGGAGGCCGAGAGCGTCGGATAAAACGCCGCCGAGGCGCTGCGCGCGGTGATGTCGGCGCCGTGGGCCTCGACGGTCGCGGCGCGCACGCTGGCGACCTGGTCGATGCGGCCGTCGACGAAGTTTGCGAGCGGCGGCTCGGGGCGCAGGGAGACCGCGAGCTCGAGCTCACCGGGTTCGGGCGCGAGGCCGGAGAGGCTGACGAGCCGCTGGCGGGCGATCTCGAGGTTGAAGTCGGCGTCGGCGATGCTCTTGTTGCCGCGCTCGACCTCGACCTCGGCGCGGCGGCGGTCGAGGTCGGAGGCGACGCCGGCGGCGGCCCGTTTTTGCACGATCTCGAGGCTGGCGGTGGCGGCCTGGACGACCTCATGGGCGGCGCGGATGAAGGCCTCGGCGGCGACGACCTGGAAGTAGGCCTCGGCGATCGACTGCTCGACCTGCAGGCGGGTGGCGGCGATGCGCGCCTGCCCGGAGGCGAGGTTGGCCCGCGCGATCTCGATGTTGCGCACGAGGCCGATGTCGAGGATCGGCTGGGTCAGGGTCAGCTGGGCGTCGAGCTGGTTATAGGGGGTGATCGTGCGGGTGAGCGGTTGGCTCGGATCGGCGCCGGGCAGGGTGACCTTCACCTCGTACTGATTGCGGGTATAGGCGGCGGTGGCGTTGATGGTGGGCGTGAAGTCCCAGCGGGTCTGGTCGAGCTGGTGCTCGCGCTGGCGGGCCGTGAGCGCGGCCTCGCGGTTGTCGTGGTTGTATTTGCGGGCGGCGCCGAGGAACTCGCCGAGCGGCTGGATCGCGCGGGCGCGCCCGGGGCTGAGGGCCAGCAATACGGCGAGGAGGGCGAGGGCGCGGCTCATACGGGGCTCCTGGCGGGTGATGTAGACGTGTCCTCGGGGACAGGTGAGCCGGCGCCGCTCCACAGCGTGGCGACCATGCCGCGCAGGAAGGTCGGCAGGGGCAGCGGCAGGGTCTGCTGGGCCTGGAACAGCAGCTCGAAGAACACGTACTGCTGGAGGCTGCCGAGGAACATACGGGCGAGGATCTCGGGGTCGACGGGGCGCAGCCGGCCGAGCCGGATCTCGGCCTCGAAGTAGCGGGTCAGGCGATTCAGCGCGCGCAGCGGCGGCGGGTCGGGCCGGGTCAGCACCTCCGGCAAGCCATTGGGCGCGGGATTGGCGTAGCTCATCATGATCAGCGGCATCAGCTGGCGAAAGAAGGCCACGCCCGCGGTCCCGAGCTCGGTCAGCTGCGCTTGCAGGTCACCCTGGCCGACCCGCGCCTCCAGATCCGCGAGCCAGCCCAGCTCCGCGAACTGCGGGTGCATGGCGGCCTGGAACAGCTCGGCCTTGCTACGAAAGCGTTTAAAAAGTGTGCCCTCAGAAACTCCAGCCCGCTCGGCGACCTCGGCCGTGGTCGCGCCAAAGCCCTTCTCGAGGAACACAGCCCGCGCTGCGTCGGTGATGGTCTGATCCTTGATGGAGACGGGGCGGGGCATCGGGCGGGTTTATAAATGAGGGCTCACTTAATAACAGGGCACGGCGACCGGCGCCAGGCTCGCCGGTTCTGCGCCAACTCACAGACCAGGCGCAGGAACGAGCGCGGCCCGCAAGGCCCGTGCAGCGGTGGTCAGGGCCGCGGCCGCGGCCGCGATGCCATCACCGAGGCTGATGAAGCCGTGCACGAGGGCATCGTGACAGTCGAGCTGGACCGCGACGCCGGCCGCCCGCAACCGTTCGGCGTAGGCGCGGCCCTCGTCGCGCAGCGGGTCGAAGCCGGCGACCGCGACATAGGCGGGCGGCAGGCCGTGCAGGTCGGGTGCGAGCAGCGGCGAGGCGCGGGGGTCGGTGAGGTCGGCGTCGCTGCGCAGGTAATGGCCGAGGAACCAGTCGAGGAGCGTGGCGTTGAGCACATAGCCGCTGGCGAACTCGCGGTGCGAGGCGTGCTCGCGGCGCATGTCGGTGGCGGGGTAAATGAGCAGCTGGAAGCAGGGCCGCGCGGTCCAGGCCTCGCGGGTCGCGAGCTGCGCGATCACGGCGGCGAGGTTGCCCCCGGCGCTGTCGCCTCCGACGGCGAGGCGCGCGGGGTCGAGGCCGAGGGCGTCGGCGTGGTCGGCGAGCCAGCGAAAACCGGCGAGCGCGTCGTCGACGGCGGCGGGGAAGCGGTGCTCGGGGGCGAGGCGGTAGGCGAGCGAGACGACGACGCAACCTGACTCATGAGCCAGGTACGCGCAGGGGGCGTCGTGGGTGTCGAGGTCGCCGATCACGAAGCCGCCGCCGTGCAGATACAGGATCGCGGGCGCCGGCCTGACGACCTGCCCGGGGGTGTAGATCCGCAGCTGCAGCGGGCCGCCGGGGCCCGGCATCGTGCGCTCCTGAACGCTGACGCCGGCGGGGCGACGGCCGGCGAGCAGCCGCAGCGAGCGGCCCGAGCGCGCCCGAGCCGCGCCGGGGCTCAAATGCTCGATGGTGTCGAGGCGCAGCGCCGCGGTGGCCCGCAGCAAAAAACCGAGCTTGAGATCGAGGGCTTGGCCCGGGACCTCGGGCATGCGCCCGGCCACCCGCGCGAGCAACGGCGCCGGAAGGCGAAAGATGGCGCGAGCGAGGGTCGAGCCGATCGTGTGGCGGAGGTCGTCGAGGCGCCGGGACATGCCGCGAGGATATCTCATACGCGGACGCCTCTGCGGTCGGATGCGTGCGATCGTGGCGCGGGGTAAGGCGGGTAGCGAGCGCCCAGTCGCGCGATATGTCGCGCCATCGCGGCCGCCCGGCCGCTCGCCACAACGGGCTGTCGGGCCCTCCGACGAGCTGTTATCGTCGCATCATGGTGGACTACAAGCGGGTGGTGGGGTTTGGGGTTGCGTTCGGCCTGGTCTCGGGCTGTTCCGACGATGGCACGAGTTCGGCGAGCGAGGGCGCCAGCAGCAGCGGCACGGGCAGCGCCACGATGCAAGTCGTGACGAGCGGCGACCCCGGCGGCCCCGGAACGGCGACCGACGGCTCGGGGACCCAGGGCAGCATGTCGGCGACGGACAGCCAGGGCACAACGCTCGCCACGGTCACCGATACGGCCGTCACGAGCTCCACAGGCACGGGACCGGGCACCGACACCGAGTCGGCGACCGGCAGCACCGGCACCTCCGGCGCCGTGTCGGAGACCAGCGGCAGCACCGGCGAGGTCTGCGACGCCGAACTGCAATGCGGCCCCCTGTGCTGCGCACCCGGCGAGCTGTGCACCGAGGGTCAATGTCAAAAGGACTGCGGCGGGCCGCCGCCCTGCGGTCTCCAGCAGGACTGCTGCGCCGACGGCGAGCTGTGCAATCAGGGCCAGTGCGTGATGCCGGCGGGCCCCTGCGCGAAGGCGGTCTGCGCGACGCTCGAGAAGAACGAGTGCCCGGACGGCTTCGTCTGCGACGAGAAGCTCGCCCTGTGCCTGCCCTCGCAGGCCGATGTCGGCTGCCAGTATATCCCGCCGGCCGCCATGTTCGAGCCGGTGCCGAACTTCACCTGGGGCTCGCGGGGCAAAGTGGCATGCGTGCAGGCCAGCGACTGCCAGACCGCCGAGGCCTGCGACGGCGGCACCTGCAAGGTGACCTGGCCGCACCTGGACGTGGCGGCCGACGACATGCCATTGCATAATCAGTCGTCCTCGATCGCCGTTGTGGCAGACATCGACCGCGACTGCGTGCCGGAGATCGTGTTCAATACCTATCGCGCGCTGACGATCACCAGCGACGGCGTGCTGCGGGCGATCCGGGGCGACAACGGCGCGAAGCTGTGGACGGTGACGGATCCGGCGTGGCGCACCGATAGCACCGCGAGCCCCGCGATCGGCGACCTCAACGGCGATGGCCAGGCCGAGATCGTCGTCCAGGGCGCCGGCAAGTATCTGCTGGCCTTCAACTCCGACGGCACGGGCCTGTGGAAGTCCGACCTCTTCACCATGGCGACCGTCAGCGGCGCCGTGTCGATCGCCAACATCGACAATGATGGCGATGCGGAGATCATCTTCGGCTCGGCGGTCTATAGCGCCAAGGGCAAGCTGTTGTTCGAGGGCAAGCCCGGGATCGGCCTCAACGGTCAGGGCCCGATCTCTTGCGTTGCGGACCTCGACAATGATGGGCGCCAGGAGGTGATCGCGGGTCGCACGGCCTACACATTCACCGGCAAGGTGGCCATGGGCAACCTCGTCGGCAAGACGTTCTGGACCGCGTTGCCGGCCGACGGCTTCTGCGGCGTCGCGGACTTCAACGGCGACAAGAAGCCCGAGGTCGTGCTGGTCGCAAACGCCAACATCTATGCGCTCAACGGCCAGAGCGGCGCGGTCCTGGCCCAGGCCCCGATCCCCAACGGCGGCAAGGGCGGCCCGCCCAACATCGCCGACTTCGACGGCGACAAGATGCCCGAGATCGCCGCCGCCGGGTCGAGTCAGTATATCGTCTACAAGTACGCGGGCGGCAACTCCATGGTGAAGCTGTGGAGCGCGGCGACCCAGGACGGCTCCTCGCAGGTCACCGGCAGCTCGGTCTTCGACTTCGACGGCGACGGCCGCAACGAGGTGGTCTACAACGACGAGGTCTATATCCGCATTTACCCCGGCGTCGAACCCGACTGCCAGAAGGTGCCCAAAGGCCCGCTCTGCGACGGCAACATGACCGACGCCGAGGTGCTGTTTCGTGACCGCAACTCCTCGCGTACGCGCACCGAGTACCCGGTCATCGCCGACGTCGACGGCGACTTCAAGGCCGAGATCGTGTTCCCGACCAACAACGACAGCGGCTTCAAGCTCGACGCCGGCATCGAGGTCTGGGGCGAGCTGCGGGACAACTGGGTGTCGACCCGCCCGATCTGGAACCAGCACTCGTATCACATCACCAATGTCATAGGCATGGTTTGAATACGCCCTGCGCGGCCTTATACTAGAGAATGTGTACTTTCGGACAGGCCGATTAAGGCCCTTGCCTGGCTCGAATTTGTCGCGATAACTGGGGTGGAGGTTTGGACATGCTGACTACCGCAACGGTGCGCGAGCTGAAGCCGCGCGACAAGATGTATGAGGTGACGTGCGCGGCGATGCCCGGGTTCGTCGTGCGGGTGTTGCCGACGGGCAAGAAGGTGTTTCTCGTCCGGCACCAGATCGACGGCCAGTGGCGGCGCGAGAAAATCGGCCTCATGGGCCCGTCGCTCGGCGTCGACGAGGCGCGCCGCCGGGCGGTGCTGATGTTCGGCGGCGAGGCGCGCAACGAGGCGTCCGTCCAGCCGGTCGCGGGCCAGTCCGCGCCGAGATCGGCGCGCGCAGTCGGGCCTGTGAAACAGGTGGAATCACAGCGAGTGACAGTCCGGCAGCTCGCCGATCGCTTCGTTCGCGAGTTCGTCGATGTCTATCTGAAGTCCAGCACCGCGATCAACTACCGCAAGCACCTCGCCGATCACATCTTGCCCGTGCTCGGCGATCGTGACTTCGAGAGCGTGACCCGCAACGACGTGCAGACGCTGCACGCCAACCTGAAGCACATCAAGGGTTCGGCCAACTACGTGGTCTGCGTCGTGGGCAGCCTCTACACCCGCATCATCGACGACTGGAAGCTGTCGACCATGCACAACCCCAACCACAAGATCCGGCTGTTCAAGATGAAGACGCGAGAGCGCTTCCTGACGCCCGAAGAACGGCGGCACGTGGAGGAGACCTTGCTGCGCGGCTTGCAGATCCCGCCGGGCCGCAAGGGGCACCTGGATCGGATGGGTGTCTGGGCCTTGCAGCTCCTGTCGCTCACCGGCCTGCGGCGCGACGAGATCCGCGATCTGACGTGGCCCATGGTCGACTGGCAGCACGGGTGCCTGAACCTGCCCGAGACGAAGACGGGCCAGCGCAAGATCCCGGTCCCGACCCACGTGATGACCCTACTGCGCCAGATCCACGACCGCACCGGCAACCGCAAGGACGGCCTCGTGGTCTGCTCGCGCACCGGCCGGAAGCTCTCGGGCCTGAACCTGACGTGGAAGAACATCCGCGAGGCCGTGGGCATCCCCGACGTCAGGCTTCACGACCTGCGGCACTCGTTCGCCAGCGACGCGCTCGGCGGCGGCGTCCCGCTGGCGATCGTCGGCGAGATGCTCGGCCACCGCCAGCCGAGCACGACCAAGCGCTACGCGCACCTCGCTAACCGAGTCGTCCGCGAGGCGCTCGAGCACACCGCCGGCATCATCGTCGCCGCAACGAACACGCCCCGCGCGCTGCCGGTGGCGCCGTTCGAGCCGCTGCGCGACGTCCAGTGGGCGGCGATCGTGACCCTCGTGGACGCCGACCGACCGCGCGGCGGTAAGCCCGTGGACCTGCGGGAAGTCATCGACGGCATCCGCTGGGTGCTGCACACGCAAGCGCACTGGTCAGACATCCCGGCGACCTACGCCGCCTCCACGACGTGCTGGCGCTGGTACAAGCGTTGGTGCGCAGACGGGACCTGGCCCAAGGGCGAGGCCCTGCTCGCGGCGCCGCCGGTCAAGTCGGCGCGTCGGCCGACGCCGCGGGCGTTGCCCCCCGCGCCAGCGAGCCGGCAGGTGGCCCGCGCGCCCGGCGATCCCGGCTGCTTCACGAGCC
>NZ_JACCSO010000472.1 GCF_013812955.1 Nannocystis sp.
GCTCCGCACGTCGACTTCCTCGAGCTTCGTCAGCACGTCGTTGCTGTGGTAGCCCTTGTCAGCGACGACCTCCTCGATGCGCTCGGCGAGCTGCTCCTTGGCCGCCTGCGAGCCTTCCTGCCGCACCTCCTCGAGGTTGGCGTCGGCCGTCGTCAGCGTCTTCTCGATCGTCTTCCGGTGACTGTCAACGATTTTGGGACACGCCGGTCGATAATTTAGTGAGTCTCGATCTTGTTCGCGATGGGGTCCAGTGGCGGGTTGATGTAGACGACGGCGGGCGGCATGCGAGGGGCCGGTCGGCCGTGGACGAAGCGCTCCGGGTGGCGCGAGAAGGCGTCGTTGAGGGCGACCGTTCGCGTGGCGGCGAGCTGCTCGACCTCGCCATGATGGACGGCGGAGGGGGTGAAGAAGGCGATGCCGCTATGGCGATGATGGTCGTTGTACCAGGGGAAGAATACGTGGCAGAAGGCCCTGGCGCCTTCGTAGGAGGCGAAACGGTCGGGGAAGGTCGGGCAGTACTTGAGGTGCTTGAAGAGCGATTCGGAGTACGGGTTGTCGTCGCTGACCCGGGGACGGCTGAAGGATCGACTGACGCCGAGGGCATCGAGCATGTCGGCGACGGTCTTCGAAGTGGCAGCGGTTCCGCGATCGGCGTGGATGGTGAGCTGGGCCTGCTCGACGCCCTCGCGCTCGCAGGCTTCCCGCAGAGCGCGGGCGGCGAGCTTGCCGTTCTCGGTGCGGGCCAGCAGCCAGCCGACCACGTAGCGGCTGAAGAGGTCGAGGATGACGTAAAGGCGGTAGTAGATACCGCGATGCGGTCCTCGCAGCAAGGTGATGTCCCAGGTCCAGGTTTGGTTCGGCGCGGTCGCCATCAGCTCCGGTCGCTGATATTCCGGATGGCGACGTTGTCGTCGCCTCGGGGTCGTTTCGCCTTGCTGCTTGAGCAGGCGGTACATGGTCCGCACGCTGCACAGGTAGACTTTTCCCTCGAGCAGCGTGGCGACGACCTGCTCCGGCGGCAGGTCGCGAAAGCGTTCGCTGTGCAGGATGGCCAGCACCTCCTGGCGCTCGGCCTCGGTCAACGACCGCCACGGTCGTGGACGCGGCCTGCGTGCCCGGGGCGGCCCGGGATTGCGTCGGCGGTACAGGCTGCTGCGCGGCACCGCCAGCGCCTCACAAGCCCGCTGGACCCCGACCTGGGCGCCCAGCGCGAGGGCCTCCTCGATCAGCGCTCCTCGGGCTCGTCCGGCGTCGCCAGCTCGATCCCGAGGATGCGTGATACTTTTCTTTGGACCCCGATGATCAACTCCGCGACCTCGAGCTTTCGCTTCACTTGAGCGAGCTCGCGTCGGAGACGGTCAACCTCATCCTGCTTGGGGTCCGCCTTGGGCTTGGGCCCCCGCTTCTTGGGCGTCAAGGCGACGACCGTCCCGCGGTCCCGTGCCCGCCGCCAGTCGGTCAGCAGCGAGCTGTAGAGCCCGTGCTTGCGCAGGATGGCGCCGATCTCCCCGGGCTCGGCGTTGTCGGTCTTCTCGAGGATCGCCTGCTTGAACGCCGCCGTGAAGCGCCTTCGGCCCGGCTTCTCGAGCGTCTCCTTGTCCGATGTTTTCGGTTGCGTCGCCATGGGGTCCCTACCTCCCCTCGTCGCTCATGAAGCCGAGTAGCACAATTTTCGTGCCCAGTTCGTTGCCGGCGACCATCACCCCGATCCCGGGCGGAACCTTGATCTCCACTCTGGCACGTCGCGGCCGACCGACCAGGACCTCGACTTGCTCGTCGCCTCCAAACTTGTTGGGCTTCGGCTGGGTTTCGCTTCCGCTCGACTTGATGTTCTCGTCGTTCATCCTCTTGCTTCGAATTCTCGCCCTACTCGGTAAACTTCTGGGGCTCTGTGTCCCACGTGATGTTGGCAGTTAGGGCCTCGCCTGCCAGCAGCGAAACGGGGAGCGCCTTCGGCGTCCAGGCGCGCTTCGCTAGCGAACAGGTGACGTTCTCCGGCACCGCGACCGAGTTCGTGCGCACCGGAGACAGCGGCGGTATGCGACCTTCCGCTTCTGTCCGACGTGCGGCTCGACCGTGTTCTGGGAGCTCGACGGTCTACCTGGCTTCGTCGCGGTCGCCGTTGGTGCGTTCGCAGATCCGAGCTTCATGGCGCCGAGGCTGTCGATCTACGAGGTTCGCCGCCATGCCTGGGCGATCTCGCCGGACCTCGACATCGAACGCCTGGACTGACCGGCTCCGCGACCACGCCAGCGTCGAGGAGACCGGCTGGGCCGCCGAGGGGCGGCGCCGAGGCGATCCCTCGCCTTCGTGCAGCACGCCCTCCGCCACGGCTACGCGCCGCACGCCGCGCGGCGGTGGTCCTCGGCTTCTGGGCCGTCCTGATTCACCAGCGGTGCGCAGCCCGGCGCACACACGTCATTGCGCCCACGGAATCGTCGTTCGCATATCGAGGACTGCGGGAACCTCCGAGTGGACATTCACGCGAAGGTCCGGCGTATCTCCGCCCCCCGCGCTTCTGTGGCGCCGGGCGCTCCCGGCCGTGCGTGCGCCGTGTTAGCTTGCCGCGCGGAGGCACCATGAGCGAGCGCGCGGCGAGTGAGAGCGGTGCGAACCCCGGACGACCCGCGGCCCACGCGACGGTCGACATCGCGGCGCCGATGGCCACGGTGTGGCAGGTCATGATCGACCTCGACGCCTACGGCGAGTGGAACCCGTTCGTGGTCCGCGTCGAGCGGGGCCTCGGAGCCGTGGCGCCCGGGAGCCGCCTCAAGCTCCACGTGCGCTGGCACGACGGGGGCGAGGCCACGTCGGGCGAACTCGTCACCGCGCTCGAGCCGCCCGGGGCGGGCCGGGCCCTGCTCGCCTACCGCTTCACCGGCTGGCTCGATCGCCTGGGCCTCGTGCACGCGCTGCGCACCCAGACGCTCGTGCCCGCGGCCGGCGGCACCCGCTATGAGTCGCACGAGGCCTTCTCGGGCGCCCTCGCACGCGCCGTCCCGATAGCGAGGGTCCGGGAGGGCTTTCGTCGCCACGCCGCCGCGCTGAAGGCCCGCGCCGAGGCCCTCGCGTCGCGCTGAGGGTCGCCTGCGCCCGTCCTGCGATCCTCCAAACATCGCGTCGCTTCCAGAAGGCTGCGGGTGATCGAGGTAGGCGAGTGCTGTCTCGGGTGGGCGTGCGGCCGCCAAGCCATCGCAACTGGTTCAGCTTCTGCTGAGCGCACTGGGCGACTCGCGGAGGTCGCCTCTGCGCTCGGGCAGGCCGAGGTTGTGGCGAAAGCGCTGCTCGAGCTTCTCCAGGTACTGCCACTCGTCCATCGCTGCGTCGCGCATCCTCGTGCTCAGCGCGTCGACGTCGTCGCCGTGCTGCTCCTCGGCGATCGGCTCGCGGCGGAGCGCCCGCTTGACGGCTTCGAGCGCGTGGCGGGCGCCGACGCGGGCGCCGTGGAACGAGCCGACCAGCGCGCGGCGCAGCGGCGCGGGGTCGACCTCCTCGTAGGTGCGCAGCATCGCCTTGCGGATCCGCTTGAGCACGGCAGGGTCGGTCGGCGAGCGGCCGGGGCCGGCGATCTTCTGGCTGTCCTGGAGGACATGCGCCATCAGCCAGCCGTCGTGGAACACGGCGACGGCCACGTCGGCGCAGTCCTTGATCGCCAGCACGTAGGCGACCTTGCGGAGCAGCCGCCGCAGCGGCAACCAGGCGACCGAGGCAGCGGCGCCGCGCAGGCGGCTCGGCTGCCTGGTCAGGAGCTTGGCGCCGGCGGGGCCGAGCTCGAGGCCGTGCGCGTCGAACAGCGCGCGGAACATGCGACGCCAGATCCGCCGGATCACCATCTCGTCGAGGTATGGGATCGGGATCAGCGGGCACAGGCCCGCGAGCGCTGCGTGGGCGGCCACGATCCGCGACGAACGAGGAGATATGTCGCCAGGGACAGTCATGTGCCCGCCGAGCTTAAACGACAGCCGCGGAGCGGCTCTGAATTTTCAGACGGGAAGTTCGACGACGGGTGTCAGCGTTGCTGAGAGCCGTATATGCCGACCGTCAGGTGAAGGTTGGAGCGCGGTTCCGAACAGGCCCACGGAGCTGCGAGCCTGGCGCGTCGGTCATTGGCAGGCGTCCGCGGGCGGCGGATTCGGCGCTGCGACCGCGCCGAGGGTCACCGCCTTCATTGTGAATCCCAGCTTCTCGGTGGGATGATGGCGGGAATACCACCGGGCGACGTCCGCGGCAGTGACGGGGACCCCGGGGACCGGACAGTCCGCGGCATCGCGTCAAGGAGGACGACCGCGCTGAGGCCTGATGGCCGCGGCTGCATTCGTTCGCGATCGGGCTGGAAGGCGCGCCCGACTAGGCCGCGGCGAAGATCGCTGCGGAGGCGCTGGGCACGGTCCACTACGGCTTCAAGTACACCTTCGAGGAGGGGCTGGACGCGCTGCCCGAGGTGATCCGCCACATCGAGAGCTACGACGTGACCACGATCCGCGCGTCCACGCCGATGTTCCTGCTGGCCCGCCGGATCAAGGCGATGGGCGTGAAGATGGTGCTGTCGGGCGAGGGCTCGGACGAGATCTTCGGTGGCTACCTTTATTTCCACAAGGCCCCGAACGCGCGCGAGTTCCACGACGAGACCGTCCGCAAGCTCGACGCGCTGCACAACTACGACTGCCTGCGCGCGAACAAGGCGATGATGGCCTGGGGCGTGGAGCCGCGCGTACGGCGACGATCGTCATTCGATCGGCGCCGGCGAACGTGGCGGCGCGCAGCGGGTCGTGAATTGCGAGCGCTGCAGGAACTGCTGCAGGAGCCCGCGCCACACCGGCCAGTCGTGGCCGCCCTGCGCGTGAAACACGTGGGCCTGGGGCAGCGCCGCGGCCAGCAGCGCGTCCTGGCGGGCGAGGCGGTCGTCGTCGCCGTAGCCGACGTACAACGTGGGGCCCCTCGCCGCGCCGCTGGTCACGCGGTGCAGCCAACTCCACAGCTGGCGCTGGTAGTTCTTCTTCGTGATCGTGGCCGGCGGATCGGGGGTCCAGTGCGCCAGGCCGCCGGCGTCGCGGATCTCCGCGCTGAGCCGGCGCGAGCCGAGGTACGGCGCGAACACGGCGACCGCGTCGACCTCGTCGGCGTGCTGCTGGGCGTAGTGTAGCGAGCCGAAGCCGCCCATCGACACGCCCATCATCCACACCTGCTCGTAGCGCCCGCGCAGGGGGCCGAGCACGTCGGCGGCGATGCGCTCGACGACGACGCCGCGGTAGTAATACCCCATCGTCGCATCGGCCGCGACGATGTCCACCGAGGCCCCGCTGCCCTGGATATCGGCGACGAAGCCTTCTTCACGGAACGTGCTGGCGCGGTCGCCCATGCCGGGTAGGAGCACCACCAGGCAGCGCGCCGGCGCGGCGCCCGGCTGCCCTTCGAAGGTCTTCGTCATCGGCTTCGGTGCGGGTGCGAGGCTGCAGGCCGCGAGCGAGAGCGTGATGAGGGCGAGCCGCGGGCGCATGCTCCTTTGTAATCGCCGTCCGCCGCGGGCGCCCTCCGATCGCCCGCGGGAGCCCCCTCGGAGGCGAACTGGCGCCCCCCGCCACAATAACCCGCGAACTTCGCCTGTGTGGTGCGGCCGCCGCGAACCGTGGTAAAGGAGAGCGGGGAGAACGAGACATGACGATCGAGCTGACGCTGCTGGGATATACGCTGGTACTGGCGCTGGTATACATCATGGCGGCCGCGCAGGCGCGCACCAAGCAGTACGGCACGACCTGGAACACGGGCGCGCGCGACGAGGCGATGCCGCCGTTGCGGCCGCTGCCGGCGCGTCTGGTGCGGGCGCAGGCCAACCTGTTCGAGACCTTGCCGCTGTTCGCCGCGGCCGTGCTGGCGGTGGTGGTCGCCGGGCGCACGGGCGTGCTGAGCGAGGTCGGCGCGTGGATGTACTTGCTCGGCCGGCTGGTCTACCTGCCGCTCTATGCCCTCGGCGTGCCGGTGGTGCGCACGGTGGTGTGGATGATCGCCTGCGTCGGGCTGGTGCTCGTGTTGTGGCAGCTGCTGTGCGGCTGAGCCGAGGACCGAATCACGGGCTGTAGAGCTGCCCCTCGCGCAGGCGCACCAGCTTGCCGTACTTGCGGAGGCGCTCCGGGTCGGTCTTGCGCGGGTCGCCGACGATCATGATCGCCAGCGGGCGGCCGGCCACGTGCCGGCGGTAAAACCCGACGATGTCCGCGAAGTCCAGCGCCGCGTAGGCCGGTAGCAGCTCGCGGCGCGGGTCCTGCGAGTAGCCGAGCAGCTGCCAGTCGCGCAGCTTGTCCTGCAGCTCGCGAAACGCCGGGCTCTCGGTCTCCTGGCTGCGCAGCAGCGTGGAGCGCACGAGCTCGAGGCGATCGCCGCGCTCGGGCATCTTCGTGATCAGCCCGACCATCACGTCGAGCACATCGAAGGTCTTGTCCGCCTGACAGCCGACGTGCCCGAGCAGGTGCCCGCGCTGACCGGGCTCCTCGTCTCTGGCGAAGCGGGCGCTCGCCGCGTACGCCAGCGCCCGGAACTCGCGCACCTCCTGGAATACGAGCCCCGCCATGCTGCCGCCGAAATACTCGCTGAACGCGTCGGCCGCCGCCCGCTCGCCCGCCGGCACCGGGTCGCCCTCGACCGCGAACCACAGCTGGGTCTGCACCGCGTCACGCCGCGGCACGAAGTAGATCGTCGTCTCCGGCGTGGTGCGCCGCGGATACACCACGTGGGGCACCGCGGGCCGCGGCGCCGCCGCAAATCGCAGCCGGCGCTCCACCGCGCCGGCCACCGCGGCCGGCGCCTCGCGCCCGACGTAACCGAGCTCGACCGCATATCGTTGCACTTCGTCCCAGGCCGCCAGCAGCCGCCGCGCCGAGGTGCGCCGGGCCCCCCGCGGGCCGAGCTCGCGCTGATGCTGCGAGTTTTCGCCGTAGAGCACGTGGTCGCGCAGGGCCTTGCCGACGTTGGGCGGGTTCTTGCGCTCATAACGACGAAAGGCCCAGGTCTCGCGCCGGAGCTGGCGCAGCGGGCGACGCTCGAGCTCCGGCGTCGCCATCAGGTCCGCCACCAGCGCGAGCGCGGCCTCCATGTGC
>NZ_JACCSO010000474.1 GCF_013812955.1 Nannocystis sp.
CACCAAGCTGGTCCTCGACACCCGCGCCCAGCAGATCGTCCTGCTCGAGAACCTGCGCTTTCACCCCGGTGAGACCAAGAACGACCCGGCCTTCGCCCAGGCCCTCGCCAGCCTCGCCGAGGCCTACGTCAACGACGCATTCGGCGCCTCGCACCGCGCCCACGCCTCGGTGGTCGGCGTCCCGCGCCTGATCAACGCCAAGGCCGCCGGCCTGCTGCTCGCCGCGGAGACCCAGGCCCTCGGCCGCGTGGTCCACAGCCCGGCCCACCCCTTCGTGATGATCATCGGCGGCGCCAAGGTCTCCGACAAGCTGCCGGTGCTGCTCGCCACCCTCGGGCGCCTCAAGGACGGCGACAGCATCCTCATCGGCGGCGCGATGGCCAACACCTTCCTGGCCGCCAAGGGCCTCGAGCTCGGCGCCTCGCTGTACGAGTCCGACCGCCTGTCCGACTGCCGCAGCCTGCTGACCCGCGCCAGCGCCCGTGGCATCCACGTGCTGCTCCCCACCGACTTGCGCCTCGGCCGCGGCCTCAAGGCCGGCGCCGTGCGCGTCGTCCGCGTCGAGCACGACGGCGACCCGGGCATCATCGCCGACGACGAGATGGCCCTCGACATCGGCCCCGACACCGAGATCCGCTTCGCCTCGGCGATCCGCAACGCCAAGATGGTGTTCTGGAACGGCCCGATGGGCCTGTTCGAGAACCCCCTGTTCGCGCAAGGCACGCTCGCCGTGGCCCGCGCCGTCGCCGACTGCGCCGGTTACACGGTCGTCGGCGGTGGCGACAGCGTCGCAGCCATTCAGGACTCCGGGGTCGCCGGCCAGATCAATCACATCTCGACCGGCGGCGGCGCCTCTCTGGAGATGATCGAGGGCAAGACCCTGCCCGGCGTCGAGGCCCTGATCCATCACCCCGGCAGGAGCAGCTGACGTGGCTCGCACCCGCTGGACGATCGGCAACTGGAAGCAAAACCTGCTCCGCGGCGCGGCCGAGGAGCTGGCGACGGCCGTGGTCAGCGACTTGCCGGAACCGGTCGCCGAGGGCGGCAAGCAGGTCCGCGTCGGCATCGCCCCGAGCTTCGTCGCCCTCGACGTGCTCCGCCCCTGGGTCCGCCCGCAAGGTCCCCTGTTCCTGTTCGCCCAGAACGTCGCGGCCCAGGAAGAGGGCGCCTTCACCGGCGAGGTCGGCCCGGACATGCTGCGCGACGCCGGCGTGCACGGAGCGATCGTCGGGCACTCGGAGCGCCGCACCCTGTTCGGGGAGACCGACACCACCGTCGCTCGCAAGGTCAAGCTCGCGCTCGAGGCCGACCTCCGGGTCGTGCTCTGCGTCGGCGAGGGCCTCGAGGTCCGCGAATCCGGCAACCACGAAAGCTTCGTGATCTCGCAGCTTTCCGCGGCACTCTCTCAACTCCCTCATGAGCTGATGAACGAGCGCCTGATCCTCGCCTACGAGCCAGTCTGGGCGATCGGCACCGGCAAGACCGCGACCCCGCGCGACGCCGCCGCCATGCACCGCAGCCTCCGCGCCTGGATGGAGAAGCACTTCGGCTCCGCGGGCGCCGACAGATCCATCCTCTACGGTGGTAGCGTGAAACCCAACAACGCTGCGGCCCTGATGGCCGTCGGCGACGTCGACGGTTTCCTCGTCGGCGGTGCCTCCCTCGAGGCCGAAGCCTTCCTGCAGATCGTTCGACTCGTCGTCAGCGCGGCCTGAGCCATGTTCGACATCTTCGTCACAATCATCACTGTCATCTACGTGGTCATCTGCATCCTGATGATCCTCATCATCTTGTTGCAGGCCGGTCGCGGCGGCATGGGCACCGCCCTCGGCGGCGGCGCCAGCCAGAGCGTCTTCGGTGGCGGAGGCAGCTCCGACGTTCTTGCAAAGATCACGCAAGGTTGCGCCGGAGGGTTCATGATCTTTGCCATGTTCCTCGCCTATGCCAGCGCGCATAGCGGCTCGACCAACCTCAAGGCCAAGAGCGCAGAGAACAGCGCCGAGGAGATGGCCGCCGGACCCGATGAAGCCGTCAACGACGAGCGCATCGGCCCCCGCCCGCTGCCCCTCCCGACCCGCGGCGACCCCAACGCGGCAGCCTCCTCCACCCCGCCCGTGACCGACCCGGCCGATGCCGATCCGGCCGATGCCGCCCCGGCCGACGTCGCCCCGGCCGACGCAGCCGCCG
>NZ_JACCSO010000554.1 GCF_013812955.1 Nannocystis sp.
AAGATGTTCGCGGGCTTGATGTCGCGATGCACGGCCCCCGCCGCGTGCACCGCCCGCAAGGCCGACCGCAGCTCGCCGCCGACGCGCGGCAGGTCCGCGGGCCCGAGCAATCTCCGGCGCATCGCCACCCGCAGGTTGCCGCCGCGACACAGGCTGAGGGCGATGAAGCGGTGCGCCGCCTGCACGTCGAGCAGCGCCACCACGTGCGGGCTGCGGACCCGCGCCAGCGTGCGCGCCTCGGCGAAGAAGCGGGCGCCGAGCACTCTGGCCTCACCGCGCGCCGCATCGTCACGACCGTCCGCGACCAGCCGCTTGATCGCGACCTCGCGACCGACGCGGCGATCGAAGGCCTGATACACGACCGCATGACGACCCCGTCCGAGCGGACGCCCGAGCTCGTAGCGCTCGACCCCGAGGCCCTCCGCCAGCTCGATCTCGTCGAGACCGGCGAGCAGCGCCAGGCCGCGGCTGGGGGCCCCGCCGCGCGGTCCGGCCCCGCGTCGCAGCGCCGTGTTGTAGCCCCGCAGCGCGCGCGGATGATCGAGGTCGACCGCCAGCACCGCCTCGAAGTGCCGCATCGCCGCGAGCGCCTCGCCCGCGGTCAGCAGCGCTTCGCCGAGCAGCAAGTTGGCGACGATGTAGGGCCCACCCGGGGTCCAGCGGCGAGCATCGACCGCGGGCAGCGTCAGCAGGGCGCGCGCCAGCTCGATCCCGAGATCGGGCGCCAGCGCGTCGCACAGCTCGTGCGCGAGCAGCAGCAGCAGCTCGGGCCGCGGACGCAGGCGCAGCTGCCCGGCGAGGCTGACGAGCGCGCCGCGCAGATAACCGGCGCGGCTGAGCTCGCGGACCTGGCCCTCGATCAGCCCCAGCGGTGGGGTGTCGACGGCGAGCAGGCGGGTCAGCGCGGCCACCCCGGCGTGCTCGCGCGGCAAAGCTGCCCCTTCGGACAGGCGAGCGAGCACCCCTCGCAGCGCCTGGTCGAGCGCCGGATCGCGGGGACTCGCCGCGATCACGGGCCGACCTCGAGCGTGACGCGCCCCTGCGGCAGGTTCAGATGCAGTCGATCGCCGATCAGCAACTCGAGCCCCGCGCCGGGACCGAGCGGCTGGCTGCCGAGGTGCGCGGCGATCCCCGGGGCCAGCTGCAGGCCGATGAAGGGCGGCCGCAGATCGATCCGCACGGGCAGGGCATGGCCCGGCGCCAGCCACAGCGGCCCGCCCTCCGGCAAGAACAGGGTCCACGCGTCGCTCAGGCCGCGCGGCTGCAACAGCAGACCGAGCTCCGGCCTGCGGGTGCCCTCGGCCGTGCCGGCGCCCTCAGCCGTACCGGCCTCCTGAAGTGGTTGCACCGTCACGCTCGCGCCGAAGCCGAGCCCGAGCTCGCCCGGTCCGTCGATCGGCTGGGCCTCGCCGGGCTCGAGCGGCTCGCCCGCCCAGAAGCTGCCGGCGCGCGAGCCGAGGTCGACCGCCGCGATCGTCAGGGTCCCGTCCCGCATGATCGTGCGCAGCGCGACGTGCTCGCGCGACAGCCCGGAGCCGGTCAGCGACAGCTCGACGTCCGGGGAGCGCCCGATCCGCAGCTGCGGGCCCAGCAGCAGCGTCGTGGTCCCGCCGGACCAGCGCAGGCTCAGCTTCGGACCCCGGGGCAGGGCGGCCTCGAGCGCAGCCAGGCGCGCGACCAGACCGGTGCGAGCGGTCGCCGCCGGGCCCTGCCCGAGGCCCGAGCGGCGATCGTGCAGGTGCTCCTGCAACAGCGAGTGGGCGAGCAGTCGCTGGCCCCCGCGCATCGCCGCATCGACCGCATCGACCGCCGACTGCAGCGCCTGCTCGATCTGCTCGTGGCGCTCGAGGAGGCCGAGCACGTACTCGAGCTGGCTGATCGCGCCGGCCCGTTCGTACGCGCGAGCGGCCCGGCGATGCATGCCCAGCCGCTCGTAGATCTCACCGGCCACCGCGCCCTGATCGGCCTCCTCGAGCGCGCGCGCGGCCTCCATGAGGATCGCCCGCCGCGGCGCCCCGTCCTCCATGAATTCCGCGTGGCGCAGCAGCGTCTCCGCCAGCGCCTGGTGCAGCGCGCGGCCCTCGTCGGTCGCCCCCGAGTTGCGGGCGCAGCCCTCGCGCAGCATCGCGATCCGCTGCACCGTGCCGCACAGGGTCTGCGCGTACTCGAGCCGCAGCGCGGCCGCCTGCGCGTGCTCGCCGGTGTGCTCGAGCACGCGGACCCGCACCAGCTCGCCACCCTGTCCTCTCGGACCTGTCCCTTGCGACCTGTCGTTTGGGCCAGCCTGCAGCCCGCGCGGGGGTGAACCCTGGTAGGGCGGAGCTTGATGGGCCGGAGGTGATCGCGGAGGCGGTCCCGGAGGTCCGGCGCCGGCCGCTCGCGGTGGCAGCCGCGGATCACCCGGCATGGCCGCCCGTCCACGCTCCGGCTCACGCGATCCGTACGGCTCCCGTGGCGGGCCCTGCGACCCGGACGCAGCCGTGGGGAGGGGCGAAGGGGAGGGCAGAGGAGACGGCGCAGGAGGTGGTGCCGAAGCTGGCACAGGAGAAGGGCGCTGCGGCTTGTTCGGGCGGGCCACGGGGGCTGTGGATGCTAGCACGGCGAGCGGGTACACTGCCGACACATGGCGTCCACCCTGCTCGAGCCGATCGCCGCCGGCCAGACGCGCTTTCACATGCAGGGCCTGGCCCCGGACGGCCGGGGGATCGCGGTCGGCCGCGAGACCCTCCTGATCTTCCCCTCGCTCGACCGCCTGGTCGCCTTCCTCGGCGCCTACAGCGAGGAGTGCAGCCTCGACGACCTGATCCCCTCGCTCACCATCGAGCGCGCCCGCCGCGACGCCGGCGGCCAGGCGCTGCTGCTGCGCTGCGCCGGCGGCGACAGCTACGCCCTCGACCGCCTCGCCCGCATGAGCACGGCCGTGCACGGCCAGCTCTACACCGGCAGCGGCACCGTGTTCGTGCGCTACCGCGATCGCATGGCCCCCTTCGGTTACGACCTCGCCGGCCCGGCCCCGACCACCCGCGCCCCGGCCGGCCGCGGTCCCGTGGTCGCCGGCGCCGACGAGGTCCAGGTCGTCGACCACGACTTCCAGGCCCGCTACCGCGCGACCGATCGCCTCGACCCCGTCGACCTGATCCAGCGCCTGCAGCTGCGCCCGGTCCCGCTGCCGCCCGGGGGCCTCGGCGAGGCCGCCGACCTGTGCGGCCTGCACGAGCTGGCGTTGATCCTGGTCGCGCCCGGTCTGTCGGATCGTGTGCTCGCGTACCTGTGGGGCAACCAGGTGGCGATGGCCGGCGTGCGCGTCGCCCTCGCCGGTGAGCGTCGCGCCAGCCTGCTGCTGCGCCTGCGCCAACCTTCCGGCCAGATCCTCGCGGTGCTGCACGGGATCCCTGGCGTCGAATTGTTCGTGCCGGTCTCCCCGCGGGCCGCGGTCGAGCTCGGCTTTCGCCACCCGATCCACCTCGCCTCCGCCTCCTCCTGCCTGCCCGGCGACGAGATGTACCTGTTTCGCGGCCGCGTCGCCCGCGTCGAGCGCCTCGAGGGCGCCCCACAATTCATCGACGGCGCCTACCTCGTGCACTCCGAGATCCAGGCCCGCGTCGGTGAGCCCGGCGACGCCCGCGGCGTCTCGACCGCGGCCTTGCAGGTCTCGCTGCGCCTGCGCCCGTCCGCGGGCGCCCGCGAGCCGCGCGGCGCCCTCGTGCGCTGGGATCAGGCCAGCCTGCTGCGCAAGCTCGTCTACCTGATCCCACCGACCGCGCTGGCCGCTGCCCGCCTCGCCGTGCTGCCGCAGGGCCTGCTCGTGCTCACTGGTTCCAGCCTCGGGGGCGCCGGTGCCGGCCTCGCCGCGGGCGTCGGCGCGGCCGCCCTGATCCCGCTCGGCACCCGCATCGTCGAGGTCGCGCCCGGCGTGCTGGTCCCCGACGGCTTCGAGCTGTGGCCGCACGTGCGCCCGCAGCTGGTCCGCGAGCTGCTCGGCCTCGAGGCCGCCGACCACGCC
>NZ_JACCSO010000562.1 GCF_013812955.1 Nannocystis sp.
GCGCAGCACGGTGCGCCCGGTCAGGTAGCCCTCGATCATCGGTCCGAACGACTCGCGCACCGACAGCGGGGTCTTGGCGTAGCCGTAGCCGGGCAAGTCGGCCCAGCGAAACTCGAAGTCGCCGCGGGTCGGGTGGCGCAGCTGCATCTTGAAGAAGTTGAGCAGCTGCGTGCGCCCGGGCGTGCGGCTGACGCGGGCGAGGCCGCGCTGCCCGGCGAAGGCGTTGAGCAGGCTCGACTTGCCGACGTTGGAGCGACCGGTGACCGCGACCTCCGGGAGGTCACCCGGCGGCGCGTCGCGCAGCTTGGGTGCGCTCTTCTCGAATACGGCCGAGGCCACGCGCCAGCCGGCGAGGGTTGGCTTGCTGGGTGCTGCTGCGGTGCTCACGGGCCGGCGACTGTAGACCAGCGCGGGCGCCGGGGCGAGCGTCCTCGCCCTGTACAGGACGCGCCGCTTTGCCTAGGCTCGCGGCATGGACATCTACGGCCTGACCGGCGGGATCGGCAGCGGCAAGTCCGCGGCCGCGGCGATCTTCGAGGACTGCGGCATCCCGGTGGTCTCTGCGGACGAGCTGTCGCGGATCGTGGTCACACCGGGCAGCGAGGGCCTGGCGGCCGTGGTCGCGGCCTTCGGCGAGGGGGTGCTCACGCCGGGCGGCGAGCTCGACCGCCGCAAGCTCGGCGCCCTGGTCTTCAAGGATCCGAGCCATCGCGGCCGCCTCGAGGGGATCTTGCACCCGCGGATCCGCGACAGGTTTCAGGACGTGCTCAACGCGCTCGAGGCCACCGGCCAGAGCCTCGTCGTCTACGAGGTCCCGCTGCTGTTCGAGAACAACCTCGAGAAGCAGATGAAGGCCGTGATCCTCGTCAGCGCGCCGGAAGATCAGCGCATCGCCCGGGTCATGGCCCGCGATCGATTGAGCGCCGACGACGTGCGCGCCCGCATGGCCGCGCAGATGGACGATCAGACCCGCCGCAGCCGGGCCCAGTTCGTGCTCGAGAACGACGGCGACCTCGAGCACCTGCGCGACCAGGTCGAGGCCCTGCTCGCCAAGATCCTGCCGCGCAAGGCGTCCCCTCCGGCTGCGCCCAAATCTCCCCCGCCGCCGCCTGCACGCCGCTGAGAGGCGCCGCTCGAGCCGAAGCTGTCGCTTGCGACCGGTGCCCTGTACCCTGGGCGCGTGACGTCATCTGCATCGGAACTCCCGCTCGCCGGCATCACCGTCCTCGACGTCTCGCGCATGCTGCCGGGGGCCGTGCTGGCCCGCTCGCTGGTCGACCTCGGCGCGCGCGTGATCAAGATCGAGGACCCACGCATGGGCGACCTGATGCGCCTGGCCCCGCCGCTGGTCGGCGGCATCGGCGTCGGCTATTGCATCTACTATCGCGGCGCCGAGTCGGTCGGCCTCGACCTGCGCGAGCCGGCCGGCGTCGAGGCGCTGCGGCTGCTGGCCCGCCGCGCCGACGTCCTGATCGAGAGCTTCCGGCCGGGCACGATGGCGCGTTACGGGCTCCCGCTCGAGCAGCTGCGCGCCGACAACCCGGGTCTGGTGGTCTGCTCGCTACCGGGCTTCCTCGGCGGCGCCGAGGTCGGTCACGACCTCAACTTCACCGCGCTCACCGGCGTGCTGCGCCAGGTCACCGACCATGGCATCCCCGCGCTGCAGCTCGCGGACGTGACCGCCGGCCTGCTCGCCAGCTCGGCGATCCTCGCGGCGCTGCTGCTGCGCGCGCGCACCGGCCAGGGCAGCACCCTGTGCCAGCCGCTGCTCGCCGGCCCCCTTCCCTTCGTCACCTGGGCCTGGGCCGAGGCCGCGGCCGGCGGCGGCGGCATGGCCCAGCGCATGCTCGGCGGCGCGGCCCCGGCCTACCGCTGCTACCGCTGCGGCGACGGCCTCGAGCTCGCCGTCGGCTGCCTCGAGCCCAAGTTCTGGGTCTCCTTCGCCACCGTCGTCGGTCGCCGCGAGCTCGCCAGCACCGGCCTCGACACCGGACCTGCCGGCGACGCCACGGCCGCCGCGATGCAGGCCTGGCTCGCCAGCCAGCCGCGCGCCCACTGGCTGGCCCTCACAGAGGATCACGCCCTGCCCGTGTGGCCCGTGCACGGCCTCGAGG
>NZ_JACCSO010000578.1 GCF_013812955.1 Nannocystis sp.
GCACAGGGCGGCGCCGGTGCTGCCGTCGCCCTGGACGACCTCGACCACGCCCGGCGGCAAGCCGAGGCGATTGAAGAAGTCGGCGACGACCTCGGCGGAGATCGGCGTCACCTCGGAGGGCTTGAGGACCACGGTGTTCCCCCCGATGAGCGCGGATATGACCGGGAGCACCGATAGCTGGAACGGGAAGTTCCACGGGGAGATGATGCCGATCACCCCGCGCGGGAAGTGCTCGATGTAGCCGGTCTTGCCGACCAGCGCGAGCGGGGTCGAGACCTTGCGCCGGGCCAGCAGCTTGGGCGCACGCTTGAGGTAGTGGTCGAGGAACATCGGCACCACCGCCAGCTCGAACATCAGCGCCTCGATCACCGGCTTGCCGGTGTCCTCGGCGATCCTTCGGGCATAGCGCTCGGCGTGCTCGGCCAGGACCTGGCGGCCGCGGTTCAGGGCCTCCAGACGGACCTCGAGCGGCGTGTCCCGCCACCCCGGAAACGCGGTCTTCGCCCGGGCCACCGCGGCCTGCACCGCGTCACGCTCGGCGATCGGGTACTCGCCGAGGCGCGCGCCCGTGACCGGGCTGAACTTCTCGAACAAACGTGTGGGGGACGGGGCGGACAGCGTGGGGTCGGCGAGGGTCATCGGCGCAGCTCCTGGCGGGCGCAGACATTAGCAGGCTCACGCGGTTTTTGCCGCGGGTCCGGGCACGGTCGCGCCTTGCGCCCGGCAACTCTGGTACCATCCGCGCGCAGGCATGACGACCGGTTCACAAGACGAGCTGTTTCGCCGCTACCTCGGCATCCTCGGCTGGGTCGGCGACCCTGGCCTCCACGAGCTGGTGAGCAGCCACCTGATCAAGGTGCCGTTCGAAAACGTGTCGAAGCTGATCTCTTCGACCCTGCCGGGAGGCGCGTCGGCGCAGCCTGGGGTCGCGGCACCCGGTGCGGCCGGGGTTTTGCCGGACATCGAGACCTTTTTGGAGGGGATCGGCGAGCAGGATCTGGGCGGGACCTGCTTTGCGATCGCGCTGCACTTCACGCGCCTGCTCAGCTTCCTCGACTACGAGGTCGAGCTGCTGGGCGCCGATGTCGGCGGGACCCCGCGCTCGCACGCGGTCTGTCGGGTTCGCTTCGAGGACGCGCACTACCTGGTCGATGTCGGCTACGCGGCGCCGTTCTACGAGCCGATCTCGCTGGTCGACCTGCCGGCCCGGGTGCCGCACGGCGATGTCAATTACGTGATCGACCGCCACGTCTCGGGCGCCGGCGCGCTCGAGGTCACGACCTTTCGCGGCAGCAGCAAGGTCCAGAGCTACGTCGCCAAGCCGCCCGCGCTCGAGTCCGAGGGCTTCGCCCAGGCGATCGAGCGGGCCTCGGGCGACAGCGCGAGGTTCATGCGCTCGCTCCGGATCTCCCGCTTCTTCGCGTCGCGTGTGCTCGAGGTCGTCGACAACACCCTCGTCACCACCCACCACAACATCACCACCGTCACGCCGATCCGCGACCTCAACGAGCTCGATGCCGTCGTGCACGAGCAGATGCAGCTGCCGCGCATGCCGGTGCGCGAGGCCGTCGAAATCCTCAAGAGCCGCGGCGTCGATGTTTTCGCGCGCTCCTGACGCCTTGCTGCGCACGCGCGTGCGCGGGTTCGCTCAGGCACCCGCGTAACGTTCGTCGTGGTCCTGTCGGCTGGCTCAACCTCCCGGCGGGCCATACTGGCCCGGGATGCACCGCCACCTCGCTCGCCTGGTTGTCATCGGCGCCCTCGGGCTCGGTTGTTGTGCGCGCCCGGCCCGGCCCGTGGCTGCGCCGGCGCCGGTGCCCTCACAGCCGGCGCCCGTCCCCGAGCCGGCGCCCACGCAGCCGGCGATCGAGGTTCGCGCGGTGCCTCCCGCCGTGTTCATGGATCCGAAGCGACGGCCGAAGATCGCGGCGGTGCTGCCGAAGGTCCGCGAGGTCGTCGCGCAGATCGTCGCCGCGGATCAACTCGTCGGACTGGCGGTCGGGATCGTGGTCGACGGTGAGCTCGTGCTCGGCGAGGGCTTCGGAGCGCGACATGCCGAAGAAGGCGGCGCGATCGACATCCACACCGCGTTTCGCATCGGCTCGATCACCAAGGTGTTCACCGCGATGACCGCGCTGCGGCTCCGGGAGCAGGGCCGCCTCGATCTCGACGGCCCGGCGGCGGCGATCTTGCCCGAGCTGCACACGCTCGTGTATCCGAGCGCGGACGCGAGGCCGCTGTCCGTGCGCGACATCTTGACCCACACGGGCGGCCTGCCGACCGAGCTCGAGCGCCCCGCACGGGGCCCCTACACCCGCCAGCAGCTGATGCGGGACATCGAGGGGGTGTCGCTCATGCGCACCCCCGGGCTCACCTATGAGTATTCGAACCTCGGCTTCGGGCTGCTCGGCCACATCGTCGCGGCCGCGAGCGGCAAGCCGTATCATGACGCGATCGGCGAGGCGATCCTCGAGCCCCTCGCCATGAAGCACACGGTCTGGGAGCCGAGCGAGGTCGCACCCTCGCGGCTGGCGCTCGGCCACCGCGTCGCCGACGGGCGGATCGTCGTCGTGCCGCCGTCACAGCACGGTGAGAACGACGCCGCGGGCGGACTGCTGTCGACCGTCGAAGATATCGCGCGCTTCCTCGCGTTTCAGCTCGCCGCGTGGCCTCCGCGTGACGACCCCGACGACGCCCCGCTCACGCGCGCCACGTCGCGCGAGGCCCAGCGCATGCAGGCGCTGCGGAGCTTTAGAGCGCGAACCGCCCCGGTCGAGCTGGCCGCGGGTGGCGTCACGGGCGGAGCCGGCGGCGTCGGCCTGACGTGGGGCGTGACCCATGGTTGCGAGCACCCCTATTATGTGGTCGGGCACAACGGCGCGGTCAACGGCTACCACGCGACCGTTCGTATGCTGCCGCACGCGGGGATCGGCATCATCGTGCTGGGCAATTCGAGCTGGGCGAACACTGATCATATCACCGGGGAGATCCAGCGCGTGCTCGCTGCCGGCGGCGCGCTCGCCCGTCGCGCCCCGCAGCCCCAGCCCGAGCTCGGCGTGGCGGCGGGGCGAATGATCGATCTGCTCGGCCAGTGGGACCCGATGGCGTTCGCCGGGTGGAGCATGCATCAGGTCGGCCATGGGGGCGGCGCCAAACGGCTCGCCGAGCGTATGCAATGGCTGCACGCTGCCCTCGGGCAATGCACGCTCGGTCGGCTCAAGCGGGCGACGAGCGCGTGGTCGGGCGTGTATGGGGCGAAGTGTGAGCGCGGCGAGGCGGAGCTCACGCTCGAGATCACCGGCGCGCGCATCCCCAAGATCGCCAGCGCCAGCGTCAGCTGGCTCGAGGGTACGCCGACTCCGGCCGTGCAGGACGCCGCGGCGGGGGCGGTGGCGCTGCTCGAACACTTTGATGAGACGAAGTTTCGCGCGCTGTTCTCGACCGCGTTCAACCGCACCGCCATGGATCGCATCATCGCGCGCCAGCGCTTCGATCACGGCACGTGTCGCCTCGGTCGTGCGCTCGAGGTCCGCGGCCCGAATGACACCACGTTTGCGCTCGACTGCGACAAGGGCAGCGCGAAGCTGTCGCTGACCCTCGATCACGGGCAGCCGGCGCGGATCGTGACCTTCTCGGTCGCCTCGACCGGGAGATTGCCGGCGTGCCGATGATAAGGCTGACGGGTCAGGCGCCGGGCCGGGTGCACTCGGTCACGGGTGTTGCGAGCATTTGCTCGAGCTCCGCGCTGTGACGCGGATCCTCCTGTACGGCCAGCGTGAACGCCGCCTTACCCTCGCTCGCCCACAGGCCCGCGTTCGCGTAGGCCCACCGCGTATTGCGATAACAGGTCATCGCGTTGCGCCGGGCCGTTCTGTGCAGGGGATCCGCATCGGGCACCGCGCGATACCGCTGCGCACAGGCGAGGAAGTGCTCGGCGGCCGCCCGGTCGTCGCGGGCCTCGTTGGCGAGCTCGGCGGCCTCGACGTCCCGCTCGGCGGCCGCCTGGGCCGCGTCGAAGGCCGGGGCGTCGCTCGCTCCGTTCCTCGTCGAGCGCCCGCCCATCAGCACGCCGTGGCCGTACCTCCCGCACTGGATGTCCACTTGCGCGAGCTCGGGCGGCGCGGCGGCAGGGCCCGGTTTCGCCGCGCATCCCAGCGCGAGCAGGCAGGTGAGCGCCGCGAACTTCATGGCCGAAAGGCTATCAGAGGGGCCATATCAGTGGCCATACTGCTCGGGCACCACGAACGCCGCGCCGGTGATGACCGCGGCTTCCAGGCGCCCGGTGCTGGTCCTACGCGGCAGCGCCACGGGGTAATCCGCGATCGGCCGACAGTCGGATCAGCCGGCGTCGACGATGACTTCGATCTGGCGGGCGGCCGCGACCGCGCGCGCGCGCGCGTCCTCGACGTTTTCGCCGTAGGTGAGGACCACGCCCATGCGTCGATACTTGCGGGTGTCGGGCTTGCCGAACAGGCGCACGCGGCAGCGGGGGTCTTGCAGGGCGCGGGTGAGGCCGAGGAAGCGCGGGTTGTGGCCGGCGCGCTCGGCGAGGATCACCGCCGAGGCCCCGGGTGCGCGCTGGATGACCTCGACGATCGGCAGGCCGAGGATCGCCCGGACGTGCAGCTCGAACTGGCTCAGGTCCTGAGTCGCCATCGTCACCATACCGGTGTCGTGCGGGCGCGGGCTGACCTCGCTGAAGATCACCTCGTCGCCGACCAGGAACATCTCGACGCCGAACAGGCCGACGCCGCCGAGCGCCCCGGTGACCTGCTCGGCCATGGCCTTGGCGCGGGTCAGGGCGAGCGGGGTCATCGCGTGCGGCTGCCACGACTCCATGTAATCGCCGCGCTCCTGGCGGTGGCCGATCGGCGGGCAGAACAGGGTGCCCTCATTGCGGGTGCGGATCGTCAGCAGCGTGATCTCGCTGTCGAAGTGCACGAAGCCCTCGACGATCACGCGGGCCGACCTGCCGCGCGCGCCGGCGAGCGCGTAGTCCCAGGCCGCGGGCACATCGCTGAGCTCGCGGACGGTGCTCTGGCCCTTGCCCGAGCTCGACATCACCGGCTTGATCACGCACGGCACGCCGATCTCGCGGACCGCGGCCTCGACCTGCTCGAGGGTGTCGGCGAAGGCGTAGCGGCTGGTCGGCAGGCCGAGCTGCTCGGCGGCGAGGCGGCGGATGCCCTCGCGGTCCATCGTCAGGCGGGTCGCCTGCGCGGTCGGGACCACCGTCCAGCCCTCGGCCTCGAGCTCGACCAGCGCGTCGGTGGCGATCGCCTCGACCTCCGGCACGATGAAGTGGGGCTTCTCGCGCCCGACCACCGCCCGCACCGCGTCGCGGTCCTGCATGTCGAAGACGTGGCTGCGGTGCGCCACCTGCATCGCCGGCGCGTCGCGGTAGCGGTCGCAGGCGATCACCTCGATGCCCAGGCGCATGGCTTCGATCGCCACCTCGCGGCCGAGCTCGCCGGCGCCGAGCAGAAGGATCCGCGTGGCCGAGGGGGACAGGGGGGTACCGAGTTCGAGGTCCATGCGCGGCGGGAGCATAGTGGGTCGGATGCGCGCACGGCAAGCCGCGGGCAACCTCTGCGCGCCTACCAGGGCCCATTCAGGCCCTCGGGGCCGTGATGCAGCGCATGTCGTCGCGGCGCAGCTCACGCTCGTCGGGCGGCGCAGCTCACGCACGTCGGGGCGCGCAGCTCACGCGCGTCGGGCTCGGCCGTGGGTCGGGCCGCTCCGTGTGAACATGTCCCAAGAGACAGCCAAATGTGTGACGCGACGATGTCGTACCCGTATTTTCACGCTGCGTGCTATCGCGCATCCGTGCCGATTGGCCCGCCAGTGTCGCCTCGTGAGCCCTTCTGCAAGCGCAGTCTCTCGCTTGGTGCTTGCCTCGGGCCGGGCGATGGCGGCACTTAGAGTCCCATGCGTGCCCAGCTTTATCCTCGGATCCTCGCCCCCGTACTGATCGTCATCGCCGGCTGTAGTGAAGATGGCAGCGAGCGTGAGACTGCGGCCACCTCGGGGCTGACCCTCACGTCGTCGGCGTCGTCGTCGTCGAGCGGTGACACCAGCGCTCCCACCACCAGCGGAGCGAGCGCTGCGACCACGGGGACCACCGGGGTCAGCGGCGCCACGGAGGGAGCCAGCAGCGGCGAGCTCAGCAGCACCGGGGCCATCAGCGTGAGCACCACCGATCCGGGCACGAGCACCGGCGTGGGCACCAGCGGGGAGATGAGCACCGGCACCACCGCGGCCTGCGTCTGTACGCCGGGCGAGATCAACGGCTGCGAGGGCGACGCGCAGCTCGAGTGCGGCGACGACTGTCTCGGCTTCGAGCTGGCCCCCTGCGGGCCCGGCCAGAAGTGCCTCGATGGCGCCTGCGTCGCGCTGTTTTGCCAGCCCGGCGCGACGGTCTGCGAGGGTGAGAACGCGGTCAAGCAGTGCAACGCGCTGGGCGAGGCCTTCGACGCGCCGGTGAACTGTCTCGACAGCGAGGGCTGCGTGCTCGACGCGTGCGTCAGTCTCTGCGCCCAGGCCGAGGCGACGCCGAGCTCGGTGGGCTGCTCGTTCTTCGCCAACCGGATGGACAACTACGACAACAGCCAGCCGGACTCGATGATCGTCGGCAACACCTCGAAGTCGAAGTCGGCCTCGGTGCAGCTGTACTTCACGCCGAACGGCAGCAACGTCGAGGCGCCGCAGGGGGCCCCGACCGTGCTGCTGCCGGGCAAGACCGTCGAGTTCAAGCTGACGAACGCGGCGCTGGCCAAGATCTCCTCGCTGCGCAAGGGCGGCTCGTACCGTGCGCAGAGCAGCATCCCCGTGGTCGCGTATCAGCACTCGCCGATCGGCCAACAGGCGACCAACGACGCGTCGATGCTGCTGCCCGAGCACGCGCTCAAGGCGGACTACGTAATCGCCTCGTACAAGGACGGCCTCGGCGGATATCCCAGCTACTTCAACGTGATCGCGATCGCCGACGGCACCACGGTCAAGTGGACCCCGCCGCAGGGCACGCTCGCCGGCGCCGGCGTGGCGGCGGTCGCGGCCGGCCAGACCGGCCAGGTGGCGATGAACCGCTTCGACACCCTGCAGGTGCGGGTCGCCAACGGCGGCGACATCTCGGGCGCCTTCGTCAGCTCCGACAAGCCGATCTGGGTGGTGGGCGCGGTCAGCTGCGTCAACGTGCCGACCGGCGTCACCTACTGCGATCACATCGAGGAGCAGATGCTGCCGCTCGATTATTGGGGCAAGAAGTACGTCGGCGCGCACTCGCCCAAGCGCGGCAACGAGAAGCACTACTGGCGCATCTACGGCGGCGAGGACGGCACGGTCGTGACCGCGAACCCGCCGGTGCCGGGCACCCCGGTGAACGTCAACAAGGGTCAGTGGAAGGAGATCGTCGTCCCGAACAACACGAGCACGATCTTCACCTCGGACAAGCCGTTCTTGCCGGTGCAGTACCTCGAGGGCACCGACGGCGGGGCCGGGACCGGCGACCCGGCGATGTACCAGATGGTCGCCACCGAGCAGTTCCTCGACCGCTACGCCTTCGTCACCGGCACCGGCTACAACCCCAACTACGCGCAGATCATCCGCGCCAAGGGTAACCCCGACGTGCTCGTCGACGGCGTGGTGGTCACCGGCTACTACACGGTCGGCGAGTACGAGGTCTCCGACTGGAAGATCGCCCAGGGCCCGCACCTGGCCGAGAGCGACGCGCCCTTCGGCGTCATCAACGTCGGCTACACGGCCGTCACCTCGTACGCGTACCCCGGCGGCATGAAGCTCGCCGTCATCAACCCCCAGTGAGCCCGTGCGCCCGTGCGCCCGTGCGCCCATGAGCGCCCGTGAGCGCCCATGAGCGAGGGCCTGCGGCAGACGACCGCGGATGCATACCAGGGCCCGTGCGCGTGCGCGCGGGCCTCTTGCGCGCCCCGGTCTCGCTCACGCGCAGGCGGTGCGCACCCGGTGATCCGCCCTTGCGCCCGGTGCCTCGCTCGGCGCACATGAAGTCATGACAGCGAAGCTCTTATCCCTCGCGACCCTGCTCGCGCTCGTCGCCGCCTGCTCCGAAGACGGGGACCGGGCCAGCGCCAGCGCGACCGTCACCGCCACCGCCACCGACAGCGGCATGCTGACCACCGCCGACGGCTCGACCTCGACCGCGGCCCCGACCACCGGACCCGGCGGCGGCAGCACCAGCACCGGCGCGGTCAGCGGGGTCACCGAGGGCGCCAGCAGCAGCACCGGCGAGCCCGGCAGCAGCACCGGCGCGGTGTCGGCGAGCACCACGGACAGCGGGACGACCGGGCTGCCCGAGACGACCGGGGAGATGAGCACCGGCACCACCGCGGCCTGCGTCTGTACGCCCGGCGAGGTCATCGGCTGCGAGGGCGACGCGCAGTCGAAGTGCGCGGCCGACTGCCTCGGCTTCGAGCCTGCGCCTTGCGCCGTGGGCGAGAAGTGTTCGGGCGGCGTGTGCACGGCGCTGTTCTGCGCGCCGGGCGTGAAGGTGTGCGAGGGCGAGGACGCGTACAAGCAGTGCAACGGGGACGGCGGGGCCTTCGAGGTGCCGGTGAATTGTCAGGGCACGGAGTCGTGCGTGTTCGGCGACTGCCTCTCGCTGTGTGCGCAGGCCGAGGCGGCGCCGAGCACGATCGGCTGCTCGTTCATCGCCAGCCGGGTCGACAACATCTACGGCAACGAGACCGACTCGCTGATCGTCGGCAACACCTCGAAGTCGAAGGCCGCGACGGTGCAGCTGTACTTCACGCCGAACGGCGGCAACGTCGAGCAGCCGCAGGGCGCCCCGGTGGCGATCATGCCCGGCAAGACCCAGGCGTTCTCGATGACCAACCCGCCCCACGACAAGGTCTCGGGGCTGCGCAAGGGCGGCAATTACCGGGTCCAGAGCACGATCCCGATCATCGCCTACCAGCACTCGCCGCTCACCGGCCAGGCGACCAACGACGCCTCGCTGCTGTTCCCGGAGCACGCGCTCAAGAACGACTACGTGATCGCCTCGTGGCCCGACAGCCACAACGCCTACCCGAGCTACTTCAACGTGATCGCGATCCAGGACGGCACGACGGTGAAGTGGACCCCGAGCCAGAACAGCCTCGCGGGCACCGGCGTCGCGGCGGTCGCCGCCGGCCAGACCGGGCAGGTGGCGATGAACCGCTTCGACACCCTGCAGGTGCGCGCCAACTTCGGCGGCGACCTCACCGGCACCTTCGTCACCTCGGACAAGCCGATCTGGGTGCTCGGCGCGGCCGAGTGCATCAACGTGCCGAACAAGTCGGTCAGCTACTGCGACCACATCCAGGAGCAGATGCTGGCCCTCGACTACTGGGGTAAGAAGTACGTCGGCGCCCACTCGCCCAAGCGCGGCACCGAGAAGCACTACTGGCGCATCTTCGGCGGCGAGGACGGCACCACCGTCACCACCAACCCGCCGCAGCCGGGCACGCCCTTCGTGGTCAACAAGGCCCAGTGGAAGGAGCTGATCGTCACCAACAACACCAGCTTCATCTTCGAGGGCGACAAGCCGTTCCTGGCGGTGCAGTACCTCGAGAGCCAGAGCGCGGGCGCCGGCACCGGCGACCCCGCCATGTATCAGATGGTCCCGGTCGAGCAGTTCCTCGACCGCTACGCCTTCGTCACCGGCACCGGCTACACCGTCCACTACGCGCAGATCATCCGCCTCAAGGGCAGCGCCGACGTGCTGGTCGACGGCGCGGTCGTGAACGGCTACTACGCGGTCGACAACTACGAGGTCGCCGACTGGAAGATCAGCGAGGGCGCCCACCTGGCCGAGAGCGACACGTCCTTCGGCATCGTCAGCGTCGGTTATACGGACGCCACCTCCTACGCCTACCCGGGCGGCCTCAAGCTGGCGGTCATCAACCCGCAGTGAGAAGCGGCGGCGCCGGCCGGGTGTGATGATCGTCATGCCAGGCCTTGCCCGCGCCGCCCTCCCCATCCTCGTGTACCTCGTCGCCGCGGCCTGTGGGCCCGGCAAGGACACGTCGTCGACCGATACCGCGAGCGGGACGACCACGGCCGGCACGACCGCGAGCACGACCGCGAGCACGACCAGCACGAGCGACAACGCGACCAGTCAGCCGACCTCGACCACGGGCCCGGCCCCCGGTTGCGACGGTGTCGACGAGGCCACCTGCAGCGCGTCAAGTCCGCTCAATGGCGAGAACCTGTGCGTATGGGTCGACGTGTACACGGCGACCATCGACGGGACGCTCTGCCGCACCGCGCTCGCGCGCTCCACCTGCATGGAGGCGAACGCCAACGAGGGCGGGCCGGGCTGCTCCGGGTTCTTCAAGGCGGAGCAGAACGGCGCCGAGCTGCTGGTCGGCACCGGCTGCGGCGACCCGGTGTCGGAGCCGGCGTGGGAGTTCTGCTTCATCGATGGTGTGACGCCGGCGAAGCCGGAGTGCGCCTGCATCGGCGAGAGCTACTGCGCCGACCAGATCGACGAGGTCAATTGCGTGACGGCCTCACATGACCTCAAGACCTGCGCCTGGCAACAGCCGGTCTGCGTTCCGGGGTGAGCGAGGGCCCGCGCGCTACTCGGTCTCATTCGCCGATCGTGAAGGCGCTCGTGTCGAGCGCGTCGCGCCGGCGGGCAGCGCCTGGACGCTGTCGGTGTAGTTGAAGCGGCCGCACCGGGGATCCGGCGAGCCGCAGATCCGACCTTGTTACCTCATTTTTTAGAAAAACTCGCGCTCGGCGGCCGGACGCCTGGCCGCGCCTCGGCGGGTATTTGACGATATCGAGCGCCTCCGCTACGTTTGCCAGCGAAGTCCAGGGAGCGCCATGACCTACACCACCCTGATCTCCGCCGCCGAGCTCGCCGAGCATATTTTTTCATCGGACTGGATCGTGCTCGACTGCCGGCACGACCTGATGAATCCGCGATTCGGCATGGACTCCTATCGGGTGGGCCATCTGCCGAACGCACAATTCGCCGGCATCGACACCGACCTTTCTGATAAGAGCCCGGCCCCCGATGGCGCCTTTCGCGGACGCCATCCGCTGCCCACGCGGGAGGATTTTGTTGACACTTTGCAGACCTGGGGCGTGCATTCTGGCACGCAGGTCGTCGCTTATGACGCGCACGGTGGCATGTATGCCGCGCGCCTGTGGTGGATGCTGCGCTGGGTCGGTCATCGTGCGGTCGCGGTGCTCGACGGCGGCCTGTCGGTCTGGCAGGCGCACAATGGTACGCTCTCGACGGAGCTGGTCTCGCGGCCACGCGGCACCATCACCGCAGCTGCGCCGCTGACGACGGTGGTGAGCGCCGCCGACATCGTCGCCAATTTTGAAAGCGGCAGCCGCATCGTCATCGACGCCCGCGCGCCGGACCGCTACCGCGGCGAAAACGAGACCATCGACCCGGTGGGCGGGCACATCCCGGGCGCGAAGAACCGCTTTTTTAAGGAAAACCTGCAGGCCGACGGCCGCTTCAAGCCGGCCGCGGAGCTGCGGGCGGTATTCAGCGAACTGGCGCCGGTACCGGCGGCCGCGATCTCGCAATGCGGCTCGGGCGTGACGGCCTGCCATAACTTGCTGGCCATGGAGATCGCCGGCCTCTCGGGTGCAGCGCTCTATCCGGGGTCGTGGAGCGAATGGTGCGCCGAGCCAGCCAGGCCGGTCGAGCGCGGCTGACCGGGCCAGCCGCGTAGCGTAGGTCGGTGGCGGCGACCTCAGTTGCGTCGGCGGGGCGCAAGGAAGGCGAGCGCGCCGAACCACAGGCCGCCCCAGCCGCCGGCGTCGAACGGGGGCGAGATGTTCTTCCGCGTGATCAAAGCCGCGATTGACGGCTGACGGCTGCGTGGATGACCGTTGTGCTCGGCGCAGGCGAGCACGACGCGGACAGCTCGGGCCCAGGCGCAGGCGACACCCGGCGCGCCGAGGGGCCATAGACCGGCCGCGCTCCGTCCGCGTGCCGATCCGCGGTTACTCTGGGCCGCTGACATCGCTCACCGCGGCCGCGTGCTTGCGACCCGGAGGAGGAGGTGCGACCATCCGTCAATGTCCGAGTCACCGAGCCGGCCTTTGCGATGGACCCTCTCCGGGTTTCTGGAGCACTTCCGCTTCGTCCACAAGAACATGCGTGACCACGCGTATGCGTGGGTGCTCGGCGCAGGCGCTTCGAAGCCCTCGGGGATCCTCCTTGGTGGCGAGCTCGTCCAGCGGTGGCTCGGCGAGCTGCACCGCCGTCATTCCGCTGACGGCCGGCCACTCGCCGAGTGGGCGACCGAAGCGAACCTTGGCATCCCCGGCTTCAAGTACGAGGATGCAGGGAGCCACTACTCGCGGGTGTACGAGCGGCGCTTTGCCGACAACCCCGACGAGGGCTTTGCCTGTCTCGAGGCCCTGATGAGCGGCAAGGACCCGAGCCCCGGCTATTCGATCCTCGCCCAAGCGCTCGAGAAGACCCCGAATAAGGTTGTCATCTCGACCAACTTCGACAACCTCGTCGCTGATGCGCTCTCGATCTACACCGCGACCTTCCCCCTGGTAATCGGCCACGAGTCGCTGGCCAACTTCGTCAAGGTGATCAGTCGTCGCCCGGTGATCTGCAAGATTCACCGTGACCTCCTGCTCGCCCCAAAGAACGATCACCGTAGCCTCCGTCGCCTCCACGAGTCGTGGGCGGCGGCGCTGCGCGCTCTGTTCTCACATTACACGCCGCTATTCATCGGCTATGGCGGCAACGACGACAGCTTGATGGACTTGCTGGAGTCGCTCGACCCAGAGGATATTAAGGGGCAGTTGGTCTGGTGTTACTACGAACGCGCCGAGCCAAGCAAGCGTATTGTCGACCTGGTTCGGCAGCATCGCGGTGCGCTCGTCCCGGTGCCTGACTTCGATCTCCTGATGGTTCTCCTAGGCGCGGAAATGGGCCTCGAGCCCATCGACCACGCGATCGAGGAGCGCGCAAGGAAGCGCGCCAACCGCTACCGCGAGCAATTGATCGCCCTCGACACCACCGCCTACCCTGCCGTACGGAGTGTACTTCGCGGCGCGTTCGAGCGTGCCGGCGGCACGCTCGTCTGGCAGGAAAAGGCTAGCAATGAGCCCTCTACCGATCGGCGTGAGCAACTTTATCAGCAAGCGATCGAGCAATATCCCGACGATCTGAATTTGCAATCCGGACAGGCGATGTTTCATGTCCTACATTGTCGAGATCTCGTCAAGGCTCGTGCACTGTTGACACGCCTGCAACTTAGTGATGCCGCGTTAGAGTTTGGACCCAGCTTAGTCCTTAGTCGAATGGCTGTCGACGCGGGGCGCCTCGACGAGGCAGAGGAGATTCAGAGAGCCGTTCCTGAGAGCGCCCATAAACAGATTAGTTTGGCATGCGTTAGGGAAGCAGAGAATAATTTGGTCGAATCAGAGCGGCTGATCCGTCTGGCAATTGAGCAAGATACCTACTGGCGAGATTGGTTGAGCAGATTTCTTGAGCGTTCCAATCGCATGGATGAGCTGGAACAATTCTTACGAACGTGGCATTCGGTGGAGCCCACATCTTCTGAGCCGTCCTTCGAGTTGGCTAGATTCTTGTGGCTTGTGCGCGACGATGTCGAGGGCGCTACTCAGCTGTTCAGGGAGGTCCTTGCGAGCACAGATTACTTTGAGCTCATTTGCACTGCTTGCTTCTTCCTGGCCAGCGGCGATTCAGAGAGGTTCAGTTCAACCCTCAGAATGACGGAATCGAAGCCGGCGCTTACTTGGCACGCGGAAAGTATTGCAATCTTTGTGCGGCTGGTACACGCGATACTCGCGGTCGGAAACGCGCAGCCGTTCATCGAGCTCATACACCGCCAGCTTGCTTGCGAGTACAATAAGGCCAAGGTGAGCTTGAATATCCTGGAGAAGCTGACCGTGGTCGTCACGCCCCGCTTGCCGAGCAATCATCGAAAATTCCTCGCCTCGCTCGCGCAGGCCGTATACGACCCTGCGCGCCGCTCGGCGCTGGGAAACTATCCGCAATGGCGAGCTGTCGGGAGTGGACCGCCACCGGTCTCGGGTAACCGCAGCCCAACATGAGCCCGCCGTTGCTTACCCATTCCTGGACAAAGAGGCGCCAGCAGTTCCGTGGGTGCGCAGAGCCCAGCCTTTGTTAACTGTTGCCTTCCCCGGACACGGAAGGGTCGAAGCGACCCGCCTCGAGGGCGGCGCGGATCTCGGCCCAGGTCAGGTGGGCTTCGAGCTGGGTCAGGACCCATCGACCCTGGGCCGGGGTGTGCAGGGGCCAGCGTGCGACGCGGCCACGGCGGCCGCCGTGGACGATGACGGGGCGGGGGAGCACGTCCTGGGCGGCCCAGCGAAGGATCGTGGCCTTGCTGACCCCGATGGCCTCGGCCACCTCCGGCGTCGTCAGGTACGCATCCGCGCTCACGGCCCGGGAGTGTACCCGTGGCCAGACCTGGGGCGGCTGAGTCTAAAACATGGTTTTCAGCTGTGTATACAGAGTTAGAAAAGAATCAGCAACGGTTCTAAAAAGAGGTATCAAGAGTCGACATGGCCAAGACGGTCCCGGAAGTCCCTCCTCGGTCCTCTTCGGAGTTCGATGCTTCTCTGCCTGCGATGGCGCAGAGGGTCGTGTTCACCTTCGCCGACGGAAGGACGCTGGAGCTTCACGTCCCTGGGGCGACGAGCATCGAGGGCGGACGATCTGCGGCCAGGACGGCGGGCTTTGTGCTCAGGCGCGGGAGAGAGATCCTGAACGTTGGGGTGCTCGAGGATCTACTGCATGAGAAGTCGCGGCCGGGCCGTCGGCGGCGCGGTGCGCTGCACGGACGGTTCCACCGGGCTCATGTGAGGCCCGGTAAGAACGACTCGACCGCGACGAGGTGATCGTCGCGGCCGTGAGCGTGGGT
>NZ_JACCSO010000592.1 GCF_013812955.1 Nannocystis sp.
ACGAGGGCAACCCGTGGCGCTGGCCCGAGCTGCGCGCCCTGGCCGAGCGCCGCGCGCTCGCGCAGCGCCTGCTGGGCGCCTACCAGAAGACCGGCGAGCTCGCGCCGGGCCTCGCCGTCGCGCCGAACATCCAGCCGAAGTTTCGCGCCCAGCCGGGCGACGTGCTCGCCCAGGCCGAGCACCTCTACCGCTCGCGCCGCCACCTGACCGTCGGCGACCTCGAGGCTTTTCATAAGGCGCAGGGCGGCATGCTCGATCGAGCCGACATGCTGGCGCCGCTGCTGGCCGCCGAGTGGAACCTCGACGGCGACGACTGGGACGAGCTGCTCCCCTCGCGCGCCTACCTCGGCGGCATCCTGTGGCCCAAGTACGACCGCGCCGCCGCACGCGCCATCACGGACCCACAGGCCACAGCGCAACTTCGCCGCCTCGAGACGGTGATGAACCTGGCCGTCTTCGAGGACATCCGCGACATCTCGCCGCGCCAGGGCTGGGTCCCGCCGGCGCTCGTCTCGGCCTGGCTCACCGACACGCTCAACCGACGCTACGGCGCGGTCGAGCTTACCCGCAGCGGCGGCACGATCCAGCCGGCCGGCCTCACCTACGAGAAGCTGGGCGGGTCCACGCCGCTGTCCCCCGAGACGATGTGGTGCCTCGGCTGGATGAACCACGACTTCACGATCTTCAAACCCAAGCTCAGCGACGCGGAGTTTCAAAAACTGGCCGAGGAAGACGCCGCCGCGACCGGCCAGACGACGCCGGAAGGCGAAAAAGACAACGAGGAGGGCGAGGACGAGGACGCCGCGCTCGGCACAGTGCGCCTGCTGCTCGGGCGCCACTGGGACCGCGGCTTCGTCGCGTGGGTGAACGCGCAGGAGGACCGGCGCGCCGCGGTGCGAGACGGCTACAACCGCGCCTTTCGCGGCGTCGTCATCCCGACCTACGACGGCGACGTGCTGAGCATCGCGCGGTGGACCGAGAACGGCCCGCAGCTCAAGCCCCACCAGATTGCGGGCGCCCGCCGTGTGCTGGATCTGCGCGGGGGTCTCATCGCCTTCGACGTCGGCGTCGGCAAGACCTACACCGCCATCGCCGTCGTCGCCGCTGCGCGCGAGGAGGGCTGGGTGCGCCGCCCGGTCGTGCTCGTGCCGAGCTCGCTGGTCTGGAAGTGGCACGACGACTTCTTGTGCGTGCTGCAGGACTACCGCGTGCTGGTGATCGGCAGCAACCGCAAGCGCCTGAGCCGCGGCAAGCGCAAGGGCCTGATCACATCCGAGAGCGACACCCCCGAGCAGCGCGCCGAGAAGTGGAGCGCCTTTCAGGCCGGCCTCTACGACGTCGTCATTCTCAGCTACGACGCGCTCGGCCGGACCAAGATGAACCAGGAGGCGCTGCTCGACTATGTCAACACGATCGAGGGCCTGCAGCGCCAGATCAAGCTGCGGCAGCGCAACGCCGCCAAAAAGGGCGCCGACAAGCTGTCCGAGCGCGAGCGGGCCATTCTTAAGCATGGCGCCCGCGCCTTCGTGGAGGAGCAGTTGGAGCTGCCCGAGGGCCACAAGTTCGACCCTGGCATCGCCTGGGACGACATCGGCATTGACATGCTCGTCGTCGACGAGGCAGCGGCCTTCAAAAACAGCTACAAGCCCGAGGCCCGAGAGTTCGGCATACCGAAGTTCATGGGCAGCGGCGGCGACGGCAGCAAGCGCGCCTGGCAGCTGGACTTTCGCGCCGCCGCCGTCCGTCAGCGCACGGGCGGCTCGGGCATCGTCCTGCTGACCGCGACGCCGGCCAAGAACTCGCCGCTCGAGTTTTATAATCTGATCCAGCTCATCGACCCGCACGCGTTCAGCAGCCGCGGCCTGATGGACCCCGAGCAGTTCATCGACCGCTTCCTGCGCATCGAGAGCCGAGAGATCATCGACATGACGCTCAAGGTGTCGATGCGCAGCGTCGTCGACGGCTTTAAAAATCTGGACGACCTGCGCACGATCATTCACCGCTACGGCGAGTTTCGCAGCGGCGCCGAGGTCGGCCTGACGCTGCCCGAGCCGCGCATCGAGCAGATCCGCGTGCCGCTCGGCCCCGAGCAGGAGGACCTGTACGGCGAGCTGGTCCGCAAGCTCGAGCGCACGCTCCAGCAGTCGCAGATCAAGGGCAGCAGCCAGAACAAGATCCTCGGCCTGCTCGCGCGCCTCTCGCTGGTCGCCCTGCACGCCAAGCTGGACGGCGGAGTCGAGTACGGCCAGGCACTGTCGTCCGTCTCCCCAACAGACTACGCCTCGCCCAAGCTGACGGCCTGCGCCGAGCGCGTCGCCGCCAGCGCCGGCTGCGGGCACGTCATCTTCTGCGAGCCGACCGCCGTGCACCTGTGGATTCGCGAGGTGCTGGTCGCCCACGGGGTGCCGCGCGAGCGCATCGCCATCCTCAACGCGATCGAGACGCAGTCCGCGGATCGCATTCGCATCGCCCGGGAGTTCAACGGCATCACCGCCGAGCCGCCCGCGCCGGGCTCCTGCGCCAGCGGACGCAGCCAGCGGGTGCCGCCGAAATACGACGTCATCATCGCCAACTCGGTCGCCTACGAGGGCATCGACCTGCAGGTCCGCACCTGCGCGCTGCATCACCTCGATCTGACGTGGACCCCCGCGGACCTCGAGCAGCGCAACGGACGGGCGGTGCGCCAGGGCAACGAGCTGCCGGTCGTGCAGATTTACTACTACCTGTCCGATCGATCGATGGACTGGTATCGCTACACATTGATCCAGGGCAAGCGCGGGTGGCTCGGCGACGTGCTCGCTAGCCAGGCCCGCGACACTAGCAACCCCGGCGCGCAGCAGGCCCTCAATGACGAGGAGATCTTGCTGATGATCTCGCGCGACCCCGAGGCTACGCAGCGGGCCCTCGACGCCCGCCGCGAGGCCCTTCGCGCCGAGGCCCGCCACAAGGTCGCGCGCGAGGCCGCTAACCTGCTCATCCAGGCCGACGCCCGCTTTCGCGACGCCCGCGAGACCACGGACACCGAGAAGGCCGCACGCCTGCGCGCCGAGGGCGACGAGCGTCTCAAGGACCTGAAGCGCATCGACGTGGCGGCCTGGCCGTGGGCGCGGCTCGCCGAGCGCGCGCGTGAGGTCGAGATGATCGTCGCCTCGGCCGCGTCAGCGCCGGTGTTCGAGGGGCTGCGCGTCGGCCGGGGCAAGCCTGGCGCCGTTCGCTACCACGAGTTCGGCCGCGTTCTGCGCGGCGAGGGCGAGCGCCGCATCGGTCGGCGCGCGCACGGCCTCCCCGTGTGGGAGCTGCTCGGCGAGGAGGCGCTGCGCGCCCTCGACCTGCAACCCGCCGATGTCGAGGCCGGCGTGGGCTGGCCCGACGAGGACGAGGCCGAGCTGCAGAACGTCCTCGAGTCCCACCTCGCGTACGTGCTGCGCGAGCGCACGGCGACCTACGAGGACCTCGGCTGGCTCGGCGCGAGCGATGCGTGGCTCACCCGCTGGTGGCCCCGCGTCGAGAAGCAGGTCCGCGAGGGCCTCGCCACCTCGACCGCCGAGCGGGTGTATCCGCTGGTGGTCGACGGCGCGCTGACCCTCGCGTCGGGCCCGAAGCTTCGCGGCGGCGAGTTGCTCGCGCCGACCCTCGCCGGCTGGCAGCAGTGCCTCGCGCTCGCGCCGACGAGTGCGCTCAAGTACGGCGAGCTGCGCGAAGTGGGCTTTGAGTTCTGGGCCCGCAAGTTCCCGCGGGGCCTGCTCGCGGCCCAGGGCGCGGCCGAGGCCGAAGCGGACGGCGACGCCAAGACCGAAGCCTCCTCCACCAGCCTCGACCCGCAGCAGGCCGAGGCACTGCAAGACCTCCTCGACCAGGACAGCAGGCACGCCCGGGAGGAGGGCACCCCCGAGGCGGTCGATCGGCGGGTGCTCGACAACCTCCTGCTGCAGCGCGCCGCGATGGCCGACGCGCTGTCCATGGGCGGCGCCCGCAAGGCCGATCTCGAGGCACTGGGGCGCAGCGTCAAGCAGAAGGCCGAGCGGGCCACGATCGTCCGCGCGGTGGCGGCGGTCCTGCGCGGCCGCGGCTACCAGGCCGTGATGGGCGAGGGCGACGGGCACATGCTCAACGTCCTCGGACAAGCCGGCCGCCTGGTCGGCGCGGCCACCCAAAGCGGCACCTTCCGCCACGCGCCCGGCCTCGCAGGCGAGGCGCTCGCCCAGGTGGCGCGCGACGTCGCCGACGCGCATCGGATCGTCAAGGCGATCATCTTCGATGAGGTCCACAAGCGGGGCCCGCAGATCACCGAGGCGATGATGCTGGCGGTGTGGCAACGGGCGCGTGCGCAGGTCCAGGCGCCGGACACGACGCCTACCGTGACGGCCGCGAGCGGCGCCCTCGATCCCGAGGAGGCCCGCATGGGCGAACTCCTCCGGCGCGGACGCGATGACGAGGAGGCGAGGTGGGCTGCGGCGGTGGACCACGGCATCGCGGTCGAGCGCGCGCAGGGCCTGGCGCCGGAGGCCGCAAGGAGGGCCGCCATCCAGAACCTCGCCGCCGACATTCGCCACTACGCCGCCGCCGCGGCGCCGAGCCCTTCGCCCGCCCAGCGTGCGACCGACGACGAAACATTCGCCGCCATCCTGCCGCCCGGATTGGAGGGGATGCTGTGATTCGACCGAGCCCACTTCAATTGAACGGACTCCGATTGGGGAGCAACGCCGACAGCCTGGTCGTCGACTATGTCTACCCTGGCACCGTGGATATCCACGTCGTCCACGGCATCACCCTCACGACGACCGGCAAGGACGCGCGAGAGGTCCGACTCGGGCGACTCCGCGGGCAGCAGACCGCCGCAGACGTCTTGGATGACCGTTTGTGGGCGTGGGAGCCGAACACCGCCGCGAAGGCACAGGCGTGGGTCAAACACGTGCTCGTCGTCGACGCCTTCAACGAGCGCCAGAGCTACGAATTCGAGGGCCAGCTGGTGATCGTGGGCCATGGCCTCCCGCCACGGGCGGCCGAGCACGCGCTGTACACCGCCGGCTTTCGCTCGAGCCTCGCCACCTGGAGGGCCGCGGCGACACCGGAGCGGCGGGCGCGGCTCCCTGACCTCCTTCGGTCCCTGGGTGGCGACAAGTCCACGACCCAAACGACCTATCCGACGGCGACCGCAAGCGAGCTCAAGGAGCGCGCCCAGCACGTGTGGATGCGCTGGCACGCGTTGTTTCGGACGGACCTCGAGGTCGGCGGCCGCACCTATACGGTGCGGAGGCGCCCGGAGCTGCGAGACAGCGACCTGGCGATCGAGCTTCGGCACGCCAGCAGCAAGTCCGAGTGGACGATTCGCTTCGATGTCGCGTCCCATCCGTTCTTGTATGGCGTGATCGTCGACGTCGGGGGGCAGACGCTGCGGCGCGAAGCCCTCGCCTGGGAGGACTTTCCGGCGCTGGCGGACGAAGTCAGCGCCGCCCTCTCGGCGCAGAAGAAGGGCCAACGGGCGTCGACCGTGCCAGCCAAGGCCCCCGTGGAAGCGCCCGCGAGCAGGTTGGAGCATGCCCGGAGCGTGCTCGAGACGCTGGCGCTGCCCGCCAAGAAGCACGCGTATTACCTGCGCCGTGTCGAGGAAGCGATCGAGGAGGGCCGGGCCTGGGCGCCCGTCGTCGCCCGCGCGCGGCGTGCCGCGGAGAAGCTGGCGGGGACGAAGCGGCCCGCCACGAAGCGGCCCGCACCGATGCCCCGCACGTCGCCGCCCGCCCGGCCTCCTGCCGTCGACACGGCGATCGACAGCTTCAACCGCGAGCCGATCTGGCGGGCCGAGAAGCTACGCGCGCGCGCCAACGGCTACGTGCTCGCCATCTATCCCGAGGGCAAGGACACGGCCGTCGCCTCGGTGGACGTGCTCCACGGCGACGTCGACGAGATCCGCTGGCTCGACGATCGCCTCACCCCACAGGACCGCGACAACATCACCGAGCGCCTCGGCCGCGCCCTCTGGGAGGCCCACGACGACGAAGACGAGGAGGACGACGACGACGACGACGCGCAGCCGCGACCGTCACCACTCCAGGACCTGATCGACCTCATGGACCGCCGCAGCATCGCGCTCGGTGTCCGCTCGGTGCGCACCGCCGACGTGCCCCCCAAGGACAGGTACCGACATATCGCCAAGGCCCTGCACGACCTGGCCCAACCGAGGGGACCGGGCGCCGACGAGCTGCAGCGCTGGCTCGAGATGGAGGATCTGTTTACCGCAGGCGAGGTGCTGGGCCAGGCCCGCGGCAGCAAGCTCCTGCCGGCGCGCCCGCTCATGCACGACCTGTGGAGCGGCGTCTTCGAGGCGCTCACGCTGGCGGACGTCACCGGCCGCCCGGGCGCCCTGGTGGTGCCGGATGAGGCCCTTTTTACCGAGGAGGACTCCGACTTCGTGCTCGAGCGCGTCCGCGAGGGCGGGCACTTCATCGTCCGCCGCATCCGCGTCCGCGCCCTGACGCGCGACGAGGAGACGGGGACCACGGTGATCGAGGATCCCACCGACCGCCTCGCGCCCGGCGCCTCCGTGCACCACGCCGAGCGTCCTGCGAGCTTCTATGCCCAGCTCTACGGCAAGCTCGGCGCGTTCCAGGCGGACCTTGAGCGTGCGCCGCGGATCCTCGAGGACGTGCGGACCTTGCTGTACTGGACCGCGGTGATGCTCGAGGCGCCGCTGTGCCAGGGCGAGGCCAAGGCGCGGGCCGCCGCCGCCTTCGCGCAGGCGAAGGCGTACCACGACACCGCCCGCCAAACGCTCCTCGAGGGTCGCAGCGTCGATGCGGTGCGTCGCATGCACGAGGCGATGCGCCGCATCAGCAGCGCCGCCGCCGAGTTCGCCCGGAGCTGCGCCGAGGGCCAGATCGAGATCGGCATCACGCCGCCGCCGCAGCTGCCCGTGCGACCGGAAGACCAGGCCGCGATCGAGGGGAGGGATTGACCATGGCACGCTATGCAGAGTGGGAGCGCATTCCAATGGCCGAGGGCGGCAAGGACCCCGTGTGGCCCCTGCCCACGGTGACCCCGAAGTTTGCGACGTGGAGCCTCGGGGGCGGTCGCCCCTCGGCCTGCGCACAGGACAAGTGCGAGCGCTGGCATGCCGGCGTCGACCTCACCAGCGCGCCGCAGGGCGCCCTGGTCGTCGCGCCCGAGGACGCGCTGATCGTCGGTGTGGACAAGGGCTGGACCGATGGCACGCGGGCGATCTTCCTGCGCACCGACTCCAACCTGTTCCTGGTGCTGGGCGGGGTCATCGCCGGCTCGCACAAGGAGTTTGGCCAGGCCGCAGGGGCGCGGGTGAAGCGGGGCGACAAGCTCGGCCGCATCGTCGGCAGCTACGGCATGCTGCACTTCGAGACCTACGCGGCGACGCCCGGGCGCACCGCGAATTCTCGCTGGTGGCGGGACGACCCGCCGCCCGAGGGCCTCCTCAACCCGATCAACTACATCGAGCGCATGGTCGGCGCCGACGCATCGCTGCTGCAATCGCGGCAGCGCCTCCAGGCGCTCAAGGACCTCGGGCATTACACCGGCGACGTCGGGGCCGCGTGGAACGACGCTGCCATCGCGGCGCTCCAGAAGGCCCAGGCAGCCCTGGGCGTCGAGGCCGATGGCAAGTGGGGCCCGGCCACCGAGGACGCGATCCAGAAGGCGCTTCAATCGACGTGCGCCGCGGGTCAGTGCCAGACCGAGGGCGCTGATCGTGACGCACCCCCGAGCGCCCGCCGCCGCGTCGGCGGCGTGATCGCGGGCTTCGCCGTCGCCACCCTGACCGCCGCGATCGCCGTGACCCTACGTCGGCGTCGGCCCACCGAGGAGACCACACCATGAGCACGCAGCCCCTCCCGCAGAGCGCGGGCAAGACCGAGCCCGGCCGCCGCCGAACCCTCGCGCTCGTCGTCACCAGCGCGGCCGGCCTGCTCGCCGGCCTTGCGGTCGGCTACGCGCTCGGCACCGTCCACGCACTGGAGCGTCAGCTCGCCCGCGGAGAACACCATGGAGTTTGAGTTCGCCACAACCCGCAACATGCGACTCGGCGCGCTGGTCATGGCCCGCGGCGAGTTCTGCGTCGAGGTCCTGGAGGCCGACGAGTGCGTCGCCTTCGTGCTCCTGCGCGGCTGCCTGCAGATCACCCGCCAGCGCGCGGGCGAGCCGGCCAGCTACTGCCTGCACGCCACCCCCCGCGCGCCGCTCGTCATCATCAACCCTGGCACCTACACGATCGTCGCCGAGCGCTCCGCGGTCGGCCTGCGCGGCGTCCGTCGCCGCACATGAAGGGATGCACATGTCCAATCAGACAGGTTTCGACTACGATGTCATGATCTCTCGCCTGCACGGGGGCCTGTGTGCCTTCCAGAGCCTGCGGGCGCATCGTCGTGAGCGCGCGCAGGCGGCCGCGCCACCGCCCGCCCCGGCGCCCCCTCCCGCGCCGCGGGTGGCCCCTGTGGACGAGCCGCACGCCGATCTCCTGGGGGTCATGACCACCCCCGCGGCCGCGCCACCGAGCGCCACCGCGGTCCCCACGGC
>NZ_JACCSO010000631.1 GCF_013812955.1 Nannocystis sp.
CCACAGCCCGCCGAGCCAGGCGGAGCCGCCGATCAGCTCGTTCGCCGGGCTCCCGGGGTAGGTGAAGGGGGTGAACTCCGCGAACGGGACCGGCGGATAGAAGTCGAAGCAATGGCCGACGTCTTGCGGGTATACGAAGCCGTCGCCGATCGCGAGGCTGTAGCCGTAGAGCTCGGCCGGTTGGTCGAGGTTGCAGAGCGCCTGCAGGTCGCCGGTGATCCAGCCGTCAGGGTCGCCGAGCCGGCCCCAGCTGTCGCGCAGGGCGTAGGGGTCGGGGGCGTTCGCGCCCTCCCAGTCCGGGCCGCAGCAGGGGCTCTGGCTGTCGTATACAAAGGCGTTGCCGGCGTCGATGAAGTTGTAGTTGACGGCCGCGGTGCCGGCGACGAGGTAGACGATCACGTTGGGCGGAGCGGTGGTGAGGCCGTTGGCGTGGTGGATCGGCATGCCCGCGATCTCGGGGAAGATGCTGTCGCGGCTGCCGGCGCCGATCCAGGTCCTGTCGACGGTGGAGAGCACGTGGTAGCCGTCGGCGGTGAGCACGTAGATCTCCTTCTGCGCCTCGAGGGGGAGCGCGGCGAGCACGGTCTGCTTGGGGGCGAAGGCGGCGTTCGGGTCGACCGGGATCCGCTGCCACGCGCTCGCGTCCGGCGGCAAGTGCCAGTACGCGCAGGTGTCCAGGTCCTGCTCGCAGCTCAGCGGGGTCCAGGTGCAGTCGGGCTGGCAGGTGCGTCGCTGCACGCCGCAACTGTCGCACTGCTCGCCGGTCTCGACCGTGCCGGCCTCGCACTCGGGGGCGAGTTCGCAGTTGGTGGCGGCGCCGGTGGTGGGCATGTCCGTCGCGGTGGAGGCCGCGTCGGTGGCGGACGCATCGCTGCCGGTGCCCGGGTCGGCCTGGGTGGTCTGCGTGGCGGGCTCGACGGTGGTGGGGCCGACGGAGGTCGCTACGGTGGCGCTGCCGCTGTCCGCGAAGCAGGCGAGCAGGGGCGCCGCGAGGATGAGGGCGAGGGTCGCAGGTGATCGCATCGGGGTGCGCCTACGGTATCAAAGCTGGTCGTGCGCGTGCGCGAGGCCGCTGGCGCGCTTTGGCGGTGTTGTCAAACGCGCGGCTTCGCTCGGCTCCGCGGATCGGCCCGCGGTCCTCTGCCCCAAGGCACACACCGCGCGCCTGCTGGCGATGTATGTTCGGGCCATGTCGAGACACACACATCAACGATGGGCCCTGGTCGCGGGGATCGTGCTCGGCTGCGGCGACTCCGGGAGCGGCGGCTGTTTCGGGAACATGACGAGGGCCTTGTCCCCCCAGTGACATGGACCTGAAAATAAAACCTCGCCCAGCCGTCGCCCGCCGCGCCGGTGCCTGGCGACCCCAGCATGGCCTGCCCGGGCCGGGCGGGAATGCACGGAGCCACCGACGACGCCGAGCGGCTATCATGGCCCTCGAGATGCCCACGCAGTCGATCGACATCCTCAACAACCCCGCGAACCCCGCCAACCCGACGACCGAGCAGCTGCTCGAGCTGCGACAGGGCGGCACGATCGCGCTGTACGGTGAAAAGAAGGGCGCCGCCCTGCAGCTGCGGATCACCAGCCTCAAGCGCGAGGGCGAGCACGCCGGCCACTTCGTGCTCGAGGGCTTCGTCACCCTGGCAGGCGAAGCCGATGAGGCCCGCGTCGACAGCAGCTTTTATAACGCGGCGACCGGGCGCGGCACGCTCAACGTCGACGCGGCGTTCGCCGATCGTTACCTCGCGCTCGTCGATGCGATCCCCGTCGTCGAGACCGTGACCCGGTGAAGCCGCGCGCGCGCGACCTCGGCATCGGATTCGCGGGCACGCCGGGGCGCTTCGACGCGATCACGGACGTGCCCGGCGTGAGCGTGGGCTATGCGACGATCATGCGTGGCGAGGGCCCCCTCGTGGTCGGCGACGGTCCTGTGCGCACCGGCGTCACCGCGATCCATCCGCGCGGGCTCGGCTGCCACGAGCCGGTGCTCGCCGGCTGGTGCGCGCTCAACGGCAACGGCGAGCTGACCGGCACCACGTGGATCGACGAGTCGGGCTTTCTCGAGGGGCCGGTCATGCTGACGAACACGCACAGCGTCGGGGTCGTGAGCGCTGCCGTCGTCGCATGGCAGGCGCGTACCGGACGGCTGTTCCAGCCCTACTCGTATCCCGTCGTCGGCGAGACCTACGACGGCCGACTCAACGACATCAATGGATTCCACGTCACGGCCGCGCACGTCTTGGCGGCCATCGAGGGCGCGACCGAGGGCCCGATCGCGGAGGGCAACGTCGGCGGCGGCACCGGCATGATCTGCTTCGGGTTCAAGGGCGGGACCGGCACCGCGTCGCGCCGCGTCGAGGTGCCAGGCGCCGGCATCTACACCGTCGGCGTGCTCGTGCAGGCCAACTTCGGCACCCGCGACCAGCTCGTGATCGCCGGTGTGCCGGTCGGTCGCGAGCTCCCTGACGATCCATCGCCGGTGCTGCCGGCCGAACAGGGCTCGATCATCGTCGTGGTCGCGACCGACGCGCCGCTGCTCGCCCACCAGCTCGAGCGGGTCGCCCGACGGGCCGGCCTCGGGATCGGCCGGACCGGCGGCATCGGCGGCAACGGCTCGGGCGACATCATGCTGGCGTTCTCGACCGCGAACCTCGGCGCCGCGACGGCCGACCCGCTCGCCCGCATCGAGATGCTCGCCAACAGCCGCATCAATCCGCTGTTCGACGCGACCATTCAGTCCACCGAGGAAGCGATCGTCAACGCGCTGGTCGCCGCCGAGACCATGCGAGGGATCGATGACCTCGTCATACCGGCGCTGCCGCACGATCGACTGCGCGAGGCGATGGCGCGCTATCGCCGGCGCGCATGACGAAGCGGCGGCTCGCCGACGCTGGCGCGGGTATATTGCGGCTGGTGGCGATGTTCGGCGAGGAGGTGCGGTATGCTCGCCGAATGAGGCGCCTCGGTCTGTCGCTGCTGCTGTGCGGGTGCACGTCGTCAGCGCTGTCGCCGGAGCCGGGGTTGACGATCGAATTGCCGGGGCTCGGGCTGCGCATGGACGTGCCCGAGGGGACCGAGGTGTCGCGGGGTCGGTCGACGAGGTCCGCGGATACGAGGACGATCCCGTGGCAAGGGCCCGTGATGGTCGAGCTTGCCCCGGGCAGGCGTTATCCCAGGACGATGACGATCGACAGGACCGACGAGCCGGCGGACGCCGGCCTCGATCGCAGAGATGGGGCGCTGCGCTACCGGCTCGTGGTGTCAGGCGGCGGGATGAGCGAGGAGCGCGAGCTGATCGGGCACATCGAGCTCGCGGGGCAGCGGCTGGCCGTGCGATGCTACTGCGCGGACGAGGCCGGCGACGAGCCGTCCCTGGGCTGGTGCCTCGCGGCGCTGCGCAGCCTGAGGAAATGACTCACTGGCGGCGATTCGCCACGCATGGTGTCTCCGGCGCGAGAGTGCACCCATGCCGTGGTGCGCGCTATCGACCCGGGCGCGCGCCAATGGCATCATGACGGCCGCTTCAGCGGTGGCGGGCCGCGCTGCTTGTGGCGTAGTCTCGTCGGCCGCGAGCGCCGACGCCCGCGAGACAGGACGATCCATGGCGAACACCGACCAGACCGGCTCCGCAGAGCCCGACGAGTTCATCGGCTTGCTCGCCGCCGTGCAGCGACGCTTCGCTGCCCACGCCCAGGGCCCGCTGTTCTTCACGGCGGTGACCGGGCTATGGCGCATCTTCCTCGATAACATCCCGCAGCGGCTGCAGCCGCATTACACCTGCAACTGCTGCCGGCACTTCGTGGAGCGCTTCGGGTCGCTGGTGGCCATCGATGACGCGGGGCGCCTGAGCTCGGCGCTGTGGGCCGAGGCGCCCGCGGACTTCCAGCCGGCCTTCAAGCTGCTGGCAGCGGCGGTCACGGCCGCCGAGGTGAGCGGCGTGCTGATCCCCGCGGCGAGCATCCTGGGCACGCCGGCCTCGCCGGCCACGGCCGAGGGCAAGGTGTGGACGCATCTCTCGGTCCCGGTGCCACGCGCCCATTCGCATGCGTTGCTGACCGCGAGGCAGGTGCAGGCGGAGCGCAAGGAGGACTGGCGCATGCTGTCGCGCGCGCTCGACGAGTTTCCGCAGAGCCTGGTCGAGCGGGCGCACGCGCTCTTGACCTCCGGCGCGCTCTACCGCTCGGAGAAGTGCATCGGCGTGGCGACCTGGCTGCTGGAGCTGCACCAGGCGCTCGCCGCCGTCAAGACGCCGCGGCAGCGGACGGCGCTGGTGTGGCGCGCGGCGGCCACGGCCCCGGCGGGCTTCGCCCACGTGCGCAGCAGCATGATCGGCAGCTTGTTGGAGGACCTGACGAGCGGCATGGACAGCGCCGCGATCAAGCGCCGCTTCGACGAGAAGATGGCCCCGACCCAGTATATGCGCGCCCAGGTCGCGCCCGCGGCCGGCAACATCGCCCAGGCGGAGAAGATCATCGCCGGGCTCAAGGCGACCGGCGCGCTCGCTCGCCGCTATGCTCGCTTCGCGGACCTGACGAGCTTCTTGTGGCGCCCGCGCGCGCCTCAGCCCGCGCAGCCCGGCAGCGTGTTCGGCCACCTGACGCCCAGGGCCCCGGCGCAGGCCGGCAAGCTGGCGCTGCCGCAGCAGACGCTGACCTGGGAGAAGTTCGCCCGCACCGTGCTGCCGGACGCGATCGGCGTCGAGGCGCAGGTGCCCCCTGGGTCGGAGCGGTTCATGGCCCTGGTCACCGCGGAGAGTCTGGACGCCCCGCCGATCCTGCAATGGGACGCGGAGGACCGCCGCAATCCGCTCAGCTGGTACTACCACGCGGGCATCGACGCCGAGATGAAGCGCCGCGTCGAGGGTGCGGGCGGGCAATATGAGGGTGTGGACATTCGCGCGTCGCTGCTATGGAATAATCGCAACGACCTGGACCTGCACGTGGTCACGCCGCGGGCCGAGCACATCTTTTACGGGCACAAGCGCTCCGCCTGCGGGGGCTGGCTCGACGTCGACATGAACGTGCGCGGCGAGACCACGACGCCGGTCGAGAACATCCGCTGGGCCCGCGGCGCGGCGCCGCGTGGGCACTACCGGATCTATGTCCAGAACTACCGCTTCCACGAGCCCACGCAGTATCCGACGCAGTTCAAGGTCGAGGTCGAGATCAGCGGCGAGATCTATCACTTCACCGGGGTGGTATCGCCGCACAAACAGACCGGCGCCGCCTCCGACGTGGTGGTCCTCGAGTTCGACTACGAGCCCGGCCAGCGGCTCAAGCACCCGCCGCGCCACGCGGTCCCGCAGCCGCAGGGCACCACCCAGTGGAACGTCACCGCCGGCGCGTGGGCCAAGGTCACCGGCATCGTCGCGTCGCCGAACCTGTGGGGCGAGCGGCCGCTCGTGCAGCACGGGCGGCACACCTTCTTCCTGCTCAAGGACTGCCGGGACACCACCGAGGGGCTCGGGCGCGGCTTCTTCACCGAGACCCTGCGCAGCGAGTTTCACGCCATCCGCGCGACCCTGGAGGCCTTCAACAGCTCCGCCACCATCGCGGGCGCGGCCGAGGCGGAGGCCTGCGGCCTGGGGATGACCGACCAGAAGCCCTGGAACCTGACCCTGCGCGTCACCACGGCGAACGCCGTGGCGACCTATCTGATCGACCGCTGGGACTGAACCTCAGGCGAAGCGCACACGCGTGCCCGCATCCGGGTGCGCGAGCGGCAAGTAGCGCATGACCGGCGGCGCGCCGCTCAGGATCGGGCGCAGCCGGGCGGGGCGCATGGTCTTCGCCAGGGCCACGGCGAACTGCACCCCCTCCATCCAGGCCACGTGATAACCGAGGCAGAAGTGGGGGCCGCCGCCGAACTGCGCGGTCTCGATCGGCGTGATCGGCTGCTTACGATCGAGCCAGCGCGCCGGCATGAATTGATCGCCGTCTTTATAGAGCGCGGGATGGCGCCCCAGGTGCGTGAAGCAGAGGCCGACCATGACGCCCTCGGGGATCCGCCGGCCCATCAGATCGAGCTCGCCGGTGACGATACGGCCGTTGGTGGCGACCGGCGGGTGAAGGCGCAGCGACTCGCGAAAGATGGCCTCGGCGAGCGGGAAGTTCTTGAGCTCCTTGGGGGTGACCGGCAGGTCGTGCGCAGCGGCCTCATCGCCGAGCTGCTCCCAGATCTCCGGGTGCTCGGCCATGGCGATCACCATCCACGCCATGATCGACGCGGTGGTCTCGTGCCCGGCCAGCAGGAGGAGCCGGATGTTGTCGAGCAGCTCCTGGTCGTCGAGGTGCAGGCCGCCCTCGTCCTTCGCGTGCACGAGCTCCCAGAGCAGGCCCTGGCCGTCCTTGCGGCCGCGCGCCACCCGGATGAGCTCGAGCAGGCGCGCGTCGAGCCAGGCCTTCGCCCGGCGGCCGCGCCAGCGGGGAAAGCCCGGCAGCTCGATCGGCACGTTCAGCGCGATCAGCATGAACTCCTCATAATGCTCGCGCCACTCGGTCAGGTCGCCCTCCTCGATGCCCATCATCCGATAGATGAGCGCGAGCGCGAGCTCGCGGGTCTGCGCGAGGAGCTTGAACTCGCCGAGCGCGGGCCACCGGGCGATCCGCGTCTGGATCGTCTCGGCCAGCACGGGGCCGACCTCGAGCGCCGTGATGCCCTTGGGCGTGAAAGGGGCGTTCATCGCCGAGCGCATGTGGTGATGCTTCGGGCCGTCGTGCACGATCATCGACTCGCCGAGGAAGGCGCCGGCGACGGTCCGGAGATGCTCCGAGGTCGTGACCCGGTTGCGGAAGATGTCGAAGGCCTCGGGATCGAGGCAATAGAGCGCCGGATGGCCGAAGCCCTGATTGAGCCAGAACATGGGCCCGAGCTCACGCTCCGCGCGGCGCACCAGAGCGAGGGTGTCCACATAAAGCGCGGGCAGGTGGCCGACCACGGGCCAGCCGCCGTGCATCATGGGGAAGCCCATCCTGATGCGCGGGCGGCTCTGCAGAGGATTCATGGCGGGGAAGGGCACCCGCCGGTTGTACTACAATCGCGGCGCGCCGGAGGCCTGCGCCGCGCCCGCGACCGCGCCTGCGCGCTCGAGCTCCGGGGATTGGCCAGGGCGCCGCGGTCACGTGTCCGCGGCGACCACCAGCGGTCACGCTTCGCCGGGTCAGCGGGGGCCTGGGGCCTCGTACGCGATCACGTCCTTTCACGCGGGCTCGGCCTGAGCTTCTATCGGCGGTGAGCGTCTCCCGGGATGCGATGATGCATCGATGCGGGGTCGGGCACGCCCGCGGCGGCCTCGTCTATATATACGAGGGTCATATCCTCGAGGCGCGCGCCCTCGCGTACCCGAGCGCGGGCACGTGCTCGGCGTGGGTCCCCGCGGCGATGTGGCGGCGGATGTCGGCGAGCATCTGGAAGCATTCGGCGTCCTCGTTGCCGCGAAGCTGCTGCTCCCGGCGCAGGAGGCGTTCGCAGCCGTCCGTGGCGAAGCACTGGAGCACCTTCGCCCGCTGGAGTTCGCCCAGAGGGGCTTCCACACAAGGATGAGCGCAATCCATGTGGCGGCCGGTGTCGGGCCTGGTGCACCATGGGCGCATGACCAACCGAGCCGGGCGCGACGTCGCCGACATCTTCCTCGAGCTGCTCGACAAGGTGCCCGACGTCTCCACGCTCGAGATCTTGCTCGAGCCGCAGCACCTCTTGCGACTGCTGCGCGCCCACGGCTGGACGGACGAGCAGATCCGCCGCGACCTCACCGAGGGTGGGCGCGTGCCCGGTGAGCTCGTGCTCGCCGTGTTGGAGAAGCAGCCCGACCCCGCGGTGCTCCTGGCCCTGCTCGGCAACCCCGCCCCGCCGGTCAAGGCCCCGGCTGTGCCCGCAAGTGCCCGCTCGCGCGTCGCCGCGGCGACGGGCCCGACCACGACGAACGATGGGCCGCGCAAGGGGCCGAAACCGGTGCCCGCGATCATCGCAGGTGTACTGCTCGCGGCGCCGAGCGGGTGGTTCCTGTTCGTGGTCCTCGATGTGCTCCATTACCCGAGCCTCATCGTCCATTTTAAAGGCGCATATGTCCTGCTCTTCAGCGCGCTGGTCGGCGGTTTACTGCTGATCGGCAGCGGGGTCCGCGGGTTGCTCCGCCGGTGAGCGCGCTGGCGGTCCCGTTGCCGTCCGTGATTCGCTGCGTGGGGTCCTCGCGCTGCTGCGGGCGTTGTGCGAGCTGCTTCCGGAGCGAGCGCAGCAGCGGTGGACGAGGTGGACGAGGTGGACGAGGTGGACGAGGTGGACGACGAGGTGGACGAGGTGGACGACGAGGTGGACGCGGTGGGGTCTCGGGTCCTCGATCCGGAGCGTGCCCGGCCGCACGCGGGGCGCGGCTCGACAGCCGGTGGCGCGCGTGGATATGATGGCGAGATCATGCGTACCTTCTTCGCTCCTTGCATCTGCACCGCGCTGCTCGTCCTCGCCTGTGGGGACTCGGGCGGCGGCCGCGACGACGGGTCCTCCGCCGGGACCGTCACTGCCGCTTCGGGGCTCACACTGACCGCGCCGCTGACCACGGGTGAGGCGACCAGCGAGGGCACGGCGTCGGGCGGGGTGACGACCTCGGACGGCACCGGTGACGCGGCGAGCGGCAGCTCCGGCTCCGGCGGGATCAAGTTCGACCTCGGCAAGGAGACCGGCGGCATCGACCCCGACACGGGGGAGGCCACGGGTTGCCAGAAGATCGACTTCCTGTTCGTGGTCGACAACTCGGGCTCGATGGCGGACGAGCAGGAGAGCCTGGCCAACAGCTTCGACGGCTTCATCAAGTCGATCCAGGACACCGTGATGGCGAAGGACTATCACATCATGGTGATCGACACGGACGCCGGCAACGCGTTCGAGCAGAGCTGCTTCATCGTGTGTGGTTTTTTGCCCGAGTGCGAGGGTTTCCCCTGCAACATGTTGCCGAAGGCCGAGGGCTGCGACGCCATGCTCGGCTCGGGCCTGATCGCCGACCCGGGCGCCAAGGCCTGCGGGGTCACCGGCGGCAAGCGCTTCATGGTCGACGGCCAGCAGAACCTCGCCGACACTTTCCAGTGCCTGGCCAAGGTCGGCACCGAGGGCGACGGCAGCGAGCGCCCGATGGAGGCGATGATCGCCGCCGTGACGAGCCTCAACGGGGCCGGGAGCTGCAACGAGGGCTTCCTGCGCAAGGACGCGCTGCTGGTCGTCACCTTCATCACCGACGAGGAGGACGACGGGCAGTCGAAGGGCACGCCGGCCGGGTGGCAGGCCGCGCTGGTCGCCGCGAAGGTCGGGGCCGAGAAGTCGATCGTCGTGCTCGGGCTGATCGGTGACCCGGATCAGCCGAACCCGGTCTGCGGCGCCGGCCAGGCCGAGGCGTCGCCGCGCCTGCGCAGCTTCACCGAAATGTTCACCTTCGGCAGCTCGGGATCGATCTGCAGCCCTGATTACGCGCCGTTCTTCGACGCGTCGGTGAGCGTCATCGACACCGCGTGCCAGCAGTTCGAACCGGTCGGCTGAAGCGGCCTACAGCCGGCGCCAGGGATTGACCCCGATCGCCCGACAACGCCGGATGTAGAGCCCGATGTACGTGAGATCGAGGACGATGAACGGGGACGTGGCGCCGCGGTTACGTGCGCACTGCAGTCATGCCCGCGCCCCCTGAACCCACGGAGGGCGGTCAGCGACGCTGCGCCGGCCCGTAACGAGTGGTCAGCGCCGGTATCTCGTGGAGCAGCTCGCGCGCCAGGAACCCCAGCGGAGCCACCTTGCGGGCCAGCACCTCGCCCGCGCGCGCGTGCAGGAACACCCCCCACACGGCGGCCTGCAGCGGCTCCGCTCCGCGCGCGCACAGGCCGGCGATGACGCCCGAGAGCGTATCACCCGAGCCCGAGGTGCCGAGACCGAGGTTGCCCGCGGTATTCTCGTAGCAGGTGCCGTCGGGCGCGGCGACGTAGGTCCGGGCGCCCTTGAGCGCGACGACCACACCCAACCGCGCGGCGGTCTCGCGGGCCAGCGCGTGCGGCCTGGCGCGCACCTGGTCGCAGTCGATCGCACACAGCCTGGCCATCTCGCCCGCGTGCGGCGTCAGGAT